>JBIIWE010000102.1:0-7119 GCA_044339075.1 Daejeonella sp.
TTCATATTTTATTATCCGTATTTTGTTGCAATACCAACTGCTTTGCCGCGAATCGTTCAGCATTCAATTTCTCCAATGCAAAACGCTTTTCATCGGCCTCTGCTGCCGTCATATCTGAAAATTTATAAGTCATTTCATGCAGATCAATCATACTGCGATCATAGGTATCGGTCATTACAATACATTCTGTGGGACAAACAACAGTACATAAACCACAGTACATACATTTTGCCATATCAATGTCGAACTTTGCGGCATACAATCTTTTGGTAGTACCATCAGAAGTTTTACCAATAGCTTCGGTAGACTTTATGCTTTCTATGTCAATACAATCTACAGGACATATCTTTGCACAAAGGTCACAAACTATACAATCATCCATTTCAACATCCAACTGATATCGACCTACATCAGGTACAGGAATTTTAACATGAGGATATTGAATAGTAGTTATTCCAGAATTTTGAGCAAAATAATCGGGGTCTGATATAGCCTTCACTTTTCTGCTTTCTGTTGCAGCAAAGAAATGCCCAAGCGTTAGTTTTAACCCTTTAACAACTGTTTTAAAAACATTTAATATTTTCCTTATCATGCTACCAGGATTTACGGAACAAACCGGATTCCTATTATCTTCTAATTTAATTAATAATCTTACATCATTGTTAGGCGCCATATTCCAGAGATGAGCATACATAAAAATGCTAAAGGTGTTAACACTTTCCAGCAAAAACTCATCAGCTGATCTACTCTAAAACGTGGTAGCGTCCACCTGATCCATATTTGCATAGCTACAACACTAAACGTTTTCAGGAGTGTCCAAAAAATACCCCAACCTATTCCTGTCGTCCAGTTTGCTAGTGCAACAGATCCTATATTAGGCAAAGGACTGTTCCAACCACCCAAGAAAAGTACCACACCTATCATTCCAACCAAAAACATCATAGAATATTCAGCTAAAAATATAAAAGCGAACCTCAAACCAGAATATTCTACATGAAAACCACCAACCAATTCAGATTCTGCTTCAGGAATATCAAATGGAGCACGATTACATTCAGCCAGAGAGGCAATAAAATAGATGATATAGGCAATAATAAGATGAGGTGCTTGAAAAACATTCCATGCGAGTACGCCTCCAATAGTCTTAACATCCCAGATACCCAGAAAATTTACAGCTTCTGAAGTGAGTATTCCCTGCCTGATGGTTATCTCCTGAAGGTTTAAGGACTGAGAAATCATCACTACCGACAAAAGGGAAATACCGGCAGGAATTTCATAAGACACCATCTGGGCTACTGAACGCATTGATCCTAATAATGCATATTTATTATTTGAACCCCAACCTGCCATTAAAATACCGAGTGTTTCTATTGATAATATAGCAAAAATGTAAAAAAGTCCGAGGTTTAAAGATGCAGGAATAAGTCCCGGAGCCCATGGCAAAGCAGCAAATCCCAGGTATACAGAAACAAAAATGATTATCGGAGCAAGAATAAAAAGAATTTTATCTGCGGCTGTTGGAATAATAAACTCCTTCTGAAGCATTTTTAAAATATCGGCAAATGCCTGTAGGGAACCATACTTGCCTACTTCCATAGGTCCTAAACGATCCTGTATAAAGGCAGAGATTTTTCGTTCAGAATAGAGTGCAAACAAAGTAAAAAGTGCAGTAAATGCAAATAATGCGCTTGCAACCAATACATATGTCAGATAGAAATTCAATTTATCGGGCTTATGTACGCAAACTTAAATAATCTGCTTAAAAATACAGTGTAAATCATATTTTTAAACTTAATCCCATATTGGTTTATATGACAAATGTATCTTTTCACCAAAAAAAAGCCGGGTACTGCGGGCAAAAGATGGAGTATAATCAGAAATAAAGAACTGATGTTTTTTTGGAGGACCTTCATTGAGTAAATTAAGGCTTGTTAATTGCTTTTTGAGATGCTCTGCAACAATTTCAGCTGTGTTGATTATTTCTACTTTCCCACTATAATAGGAAGATATCTCTGGCTCGATTAAAGGATAATGCGTACAGGCGAGGATCAAACTATCGATCTTTTTTAATTTTGAAGAAGACAGATAAGAATTAATGACAGTTTTACTGATATTATTATTGAAAAAACCTTCCTCTATCATTGGTGCCAATAAAGGGGTTGCCAATGAAGAAACCTGAATTGCCGGATCAACTGCTTTAAATTTTTTGGAATAAATATCAGAACGAATGGTTGATTTTGTACCAATCACCCCTATTCGGCCATGGCTTCCCGATTTAACCATTTTATCGACCACAGGATCAATCACATTAATAATTGGAACCTGATTACCTAAAAAGTGAAGTAATTCATGATAGGCATGCGCAGAAGCAGTATTACAAGCAATAAGGATCAACTTGCAATTCTTATCAAGCAAAAATTTAGCAATCTTAAGACTATAAAATTTAATAGCTTCAGGAGATTTATCACCATAGGGCATATGCGCGGTATCACCAAAGTAAATTATTTGCTCATTTGGCAATATCTTGCGGATTGCATTTGCTACCGTAAGACCTCCGATACCGGAATCGAAAATTCCAATGGGTAGTGCTGAACTCATGTTTCAAAAATAGCTTATTATTTTCATCCATCAACGGGAGAGGGATATAGAAGGCAAGCTATAAAATATTGGGCAAAAAAAATGCGAAGCATAGAACTTCGCATTTTTATTCTGTATCGTTAGCTTATTTATTTAGTAGCCGGTGCAATTGCAATTCCAAGCTTTGTTTTAACCACATTGATCAAATCTTCACCACCGTCAAAATACACAACTCCAGGTTGTGAAACATCAAATACATACGCGTAACCTTTTTCTTTTGCAACCACTTTAACTGCATCTTCAGCCTTTTTAAAAACTGGTGTATATAATTCAGTACGTTTGGCTGTTAATTCTTCCTGAGCCTTTTCCTGTGCTTCAGTAATACGTTTCTCAAGATCCTGAATAGTTCCTCCAAGAGTTGTTAATTCTTTTTCTAAAGAAGCTCTGTTGGCCTCACTTAATGTTTTGTATTTCTCTTCGTAACTAGTTACTAACTTTTGGCGTTCTGCACCCATTAACTCTAAAGATGTTTGCTTTGCTTTTGCATAGGTCTGAAAACTGGCATCGGCTGTTTTCATTTCAGGCATAGACTGTAAAAGATCAGCTGAATTGATGTGCCCAAATTTTTGCTGAGCATTTGCCGAATTAAATGCAAGGATCATTCCAACTGCAAGCACTCCTATTTTTAATAAATTTTTCATTTTTTTCTGTATTCTGTTTTTTGTTTATGATTATTAAAATCTTATTTATTAGTTGTTCCTGGCTTATAACCAAGCTTAGTTATTACATCATTACTTTTGTCTAAACGCGGACTAGCATATAAAAGTGTAATTTCGCTGTTTTTGTCAAATATCATATCCAATTGCTGCGCATCAGCAACCGCTTGAATGGCTTTGGAAACACGATCCTGAATTGGTTTGATCAATTTTGTACGAACCTGAAAAAGTTCGCCTTCAAATCCAAATTTCACCCGCTGAAATTCCTTTGCTTCTTTTTCTTTTTCTATTATTTCGTTTTCACGACTTTTACGCATTTCATCTGTAAGTAAAACCTGATCTGCCTGGTAAGCCTTAAACATTCCTTCAATACCAGCAAATTTAACATCTACCTCCTTCTGCCATTGTGCAGATAATGCATCAAGCTGCTTTTGAGAAGAATTATACTCCGGAATATGCTTCAGGATATAATCACTATCTACATATGCGAATCGTTGTGCATATCCTCCCAAACTGGAAAGGACCAATAATAATGCGATAATAACGATTTTTTTCATTTGTATACAATTGTTTCTTGTAATAGGCTGTAATGAATAGGTACCTCTTTAATTTAAAGATATTAAAAGGTTAAACTATTACCCATTAATATCAATTATTTGAAGCCTCCATTCATCGCTTGTGATATACTAAACGTAAAAGGATTTCTTCCATTATCCGGCAAACCAGGTATTTTATCGAAGGCAAAGCCATAATCAATACCAAGTAATCCAAAAATTGGCAAAAATACCCTTGCACCCACACCTGCAACACGTCTGATGTTAAACGGTGCAAATTCCCTGAAGGTATTCCAGGTATTACCACCTTCAGCAAATGCAAGAACAAAAATTGTTGCAGTCTGGCTGGCTGTGATAGGATGACGCAACTCCAGAACGTATTTATTAAATATCGGACTTCCTGATCCCTGAGCAATTGTTGGATTTGATCCGGCAGGAATAACTGAATTATTAGCATATCCACGCATAGCTATGATTTCAGAACCCTGAAGAAAATCAAATCCTTGCATACCATCACCACCAAGTTTAAATCGCTCAAAAGCGGACTGGCCAACTGCTTGATTATAGATTCCAAGAAATCCAAACTGAGCTTGTGCCTTCAAAATTAATTTACCATAAATCCTCTGGAACCATTGAGATTCAAACTTCCATTTGTGATATTCAGTAAAACGATATTTTTCCTTGTCAGTTGCAACCGCATAATTCTTATTATTAATCAAAGAATATGGAGGAGTTGCCTGAACGGTTAATTTTAGATTAGAACCTGAAGTAGGGAAGATTGGTGCATCTATTGAACTTCTGCTGAATTCCTGAGTTAAGTTAAAGTTATATGAGTTACCCGTTGAAAAGATAAACTGGTTATAATTATTCAGGATATACTGCTGAAGATTGATTGAAGTATTGGCCTGGAAATAATCATCAGGCCATTTTAAACGCTGACCTAAAGAAAATGTTATACCATTCAAGCGGATTTTTTGCTGATTGATATCCACATTTCTAAGTCCGTTTGATTGAAGTGAAGTGAAAGCACTTATTCCAAAATAGATCGGTTTTTTACCCCCTAACCAGGGCTCTGAAAATGAAAAACTATACGACTGGTAATACTTACCATTAGTTTGACCCCTGATACTTAGTTTTTGTCCGTCACCTTTAGGCAATGGTTTCCAGGCACTCATATTAAATAGATTTCTTGCAGAGAAATTATTAAAGGTCAACCCGAGAGTACCCACCACACGGCCACCTCCAAAACCACCTGATAGTTCGATCTGATCAGAAGGCTTTTCAACCACATTATATTCAATATCTACAGTTCCAGAATTAGGATTTATATTAATCGGCTTAGGGTCAGTCTTCGTGTCATCAAAATTTCCTAACTGAGCAATCTCACGAGTACTACGAACAATAAGTTCTTTTGAGAATTTCTGTCCTGGTTTGGTACGTATCTCTCTAAGAATAACCTTATCATTTGTCAGCTCATTACCTTTTACCATTATTTTATTAATAGTGTATTGCGGACCTTCATACATTCTTATTTCAAGATCTATTGTATCACCATAAACTTTAGTTTGAACAGGATCCACATTAAAGGTAAGATATCCATCATTCAGGTAAAGAGATGAAACATCATCACCTCCTGGGCTACTAGACAGTTTTTTATCTAATTTCTTTTCGCTGAATACTTCCCCCTTTTTAATTGTAAGTATTGCATCCAATATTTTGGTTGAATATTTTGCATTTCCGGCCCAGGTAACATTTCCAAAATAATATTTAGGGCCTTCGTAAAGATCAATCTTCACACCTATTGTACTTTTTCCTGTGCGATAAGTGGTATCATTTAATATCTCTGCATCTCTATAACCTTTTTCGTGCATTTTAGAGATCATGTTTAGTTTGTCTTCATCATACTTATTCTGAAGAAACTTTCCTGAACCAAACACTTTATAGATAGCTTTCTCTTTAGTCTTTTTAAGATATTTTTTTAACGACTTATTTTTAAAGTCCTTATTTCCAGTAAATAATACCTCACTTATTTTTACACGATCATTTTTCTCAACTTTAATATCAAGGATCAAATTATTAGCCTCTGCTGTATCTTTCCTCTGTATGATTGATACATCAGTAAACAGAAATCCTTTTTCAGTAAAATGCTTTTTAATGATATCTGTGGTAGTTTTCAATAAATTCTCATTAACAACTTTGCCAGTCTTATCTTTCAACTTATCATTCACATCACCTACCTCTCCTTTTTTCAATCCCAATAATTCAATCCTGGTTAAACGCGGACGCTCTATCACAGCGATCTCAAAAAAGACAGTATCAGCTCTGACCTCAGTAATATTCAATTTCACATCGTCAAAAAGTCCCTGACCCCACAAGTTTTTAACTGCATTGGACGTGGCATCCCCCGGTACAGTTATCCTTTCGCCCTTGATAAGTTTTGAAATGGTGATAAGTACATCCTTATCTAAAAATTGAGTACCGCTGACAATGGTACCACCAATGACCATTTCCTTAGGATTAAGGTAGCTTAACTCATCATTTGAAGTAGTCCTTGCAGGTGTTGGCGTTCCTGTTCTCCCAAACTGGGCCATTGCAGAAGTACCGGATATTAATAATATAAAGAGTAAGAGAATACGGTTCATTTGGTGTATTTAACGGTGCTAAAATAAGCTAATCGCTTGTTAAAAAGTGTTAAAAGTGAAATTAGTTCAACTGCTCACTGATCATTCCGAAGCGTCTTTCACGTTTCTGATAATCGATAACGGCTTCAAAAAGATCTTGACGTCTGAAATCGGGCCATAATTTTGATGTAAAATATAGTTCGGTATAGGCTATTTGCCATAACAGGTAATTGCTAATTCTATACTCCCCGCTTGTTCGGATCATAAGTTCAGGATCAGGCATATCTGCTGTAGTAAGATGGGCACCAAACATTTCTTCCGTAATGTCTTCAGCTTTTAATTCCCCATCTCTAACCTTAACTGCAATTTTTTTCGCAGCTTCGGTTATTTCCCATCTTGAACTATAACTTAAGGCAAGTGTAAGTGTACAATTGGTGTTTCCTGCGGTCTTTTTCATAGTGTCCTGCAACTGACGAAGGCATCTATCAGGAAGGGAATTCAAATTTCCAATAGCATTTAAACGAACACCATTATCCATCAGCGTTTTGGTCTCCTTACTAATTGTAGAAACTAACAACTCCATAAGTGCCATTACTTCAAGTTTAGGACGATTCCAATTTTCAGTAGAAAATGCATAAAGAGTTAAATATT
>JBIIWE010000103.1:0-7104 GCA_044339075.1 Daejeonella sp.
CAGCGCAACTGCAACCTGTGGATGTACAATTCCTGAGTATCCGAAAGAACCGGTTGCCCCAGGAGCAGAAGGGTTAATTCGCGTAGTATTTAATAGTGCTGGTAAAGCGGGGATGCAAAATAAGATTGTTAGTATTACAGCAAATACAGTTCCATCACTTACCGTATTGAATATATTAGGTAATGTTCTGTCAACAAAATAATTTTAAACTAAATAGAATATAATATGAATATGGAACAAATCGGGCAGTTTTTGCCAATGCTGCTTATTATTGTGGTGTTTTACTTTTTTATGATACGCCCACAAATGAAAAAAGCAAAGGATCATAAAAAATTTGTTGAAGAATTGAAAAAGGGTGATAAAGTGATCACCACATCAGGAATTCATGGTAAAATTGTAGAGATGAATGATTCTACATTCCTAATTGAAGTGGAGAGCGGTACAAAGATCCGTTTTGAAAAATCTTCAGTGTCTTTGGAATCTTCTAAAGCACTTAACCCCACGGCAACTAAATAATCTTGAATTTAAATTATCTGATCGCCGCTTCTTTTGGAGGCGGCGTTTTTATTTAACTAAATTTGATAAACGATAGTTAAATATGCCATTCATAAAATTCAGTAAAGTTGAACGTCGCCGTATTTCACTTTTTTTCGTCTGCCTTCTATTTGCAGTTGGAGCATGGATGTTCTTCGCACTGTCAAACAGGTATGTTTATCAGGTTCAAACTCTGGTGCATTATGTAAACTTCCCCGATAACAAGGCCTTTCATTCATTACAATCAGATACGATAGATCTGCAGATAGAAGGTACCGGCTGGCAATTGTTATTCTCTAAACTGCGTATAAACCCCCAATCTGTGGATGTTGATCTTGAAGAACTCAAAAAGCAAACATTTATTAATCTTTCTGATCAGCTGACTAATATTAACAAGCAGTTTGAATCTGCCCAGAAAGTAGTAAATGTCCGTCCAGATACCTTATATTTTGATTTTTCATCGCGTGCAGTTAAAAAAATTCCTATTCGTCTTAACTATGATATTCGCTTTGAAAATCATTACGGCATCTCAGATTCAGTTCAGTTATCTCCATCTTATGTAACGGTTACCGGACCGGGAAATGAACTTGAAAAGATTGATTATTGGTATACAGATACACTTAAACTTAAAAATGTCAATAGCAATTTCAGCAGCAAAATTTCATTGCAGAAGCCTGTTAAAGCCAATATCAGTATTTATCCAAGAGTTGTGGACCTAAGGCTAATGGTTGATGAGTACACTGAAAAAGTAGTGGATGTGCCAATAGTATTGCTCAATAATAATGAATTCAGAAATGTAAAGTTACTACCCGATAAAGTTAAAATCACATTTCTTACGGCATTGAGTAATTATTCAAAAATAGAGCGCGGAGATTTTGAAGTTAGTGCAGATTTAAATAATTGGAAATCAAAAGGTTATATACAATTGCCGCTTGTAATAAGTAAGTTCCCAAAATTTTGCGAATTGGTGAAGATTGAACCTCAGAACATTGATTTTATCATTCAAAAGTGATGCTGAAAATTGGTATAACAGGTGGTATAGGAAGCGGTAAAACAACCGTCTGTAGAGTTTTTGAGTTATTGGGTATCCCAATATTTTATGCTGATACTGTTGCAAAATTGATCATGCACACTGATCCTGTTTTAAAGGAAGAGATCATGAAAACATTTGGCGAAAAATCATATTCAATTGATGGAGATTTGAATAGGTCATACCTATCATCTATAGTATTCACTAATGAGTCTGAGCTAAATAAATTAAATGCATTAGTTCATCCTGCTGTATTCAGAGCTTTTGATAAATGGCTTGTCATTCATAATGATGCTCCTTACATTATCAAGGAAGCTGCACTCTTATTTGAAACTGAATCTCATAAAATGTGCGATCTGTCTGTATTGGTGGTTTCGCCAGAAGCCTCCAGAGTGCGAAGGGTTATTGCAAGAGATGGAATTAGTCACGATGAAATAGTATTGAGAATGAAAAGACAATTCAGTGATGAACATAAGATGAAACTGGCAGATCATATTCTTTTCAATGATGAAAATCGCCTATTGATACCCCAAATTCTAGCCTTGGATCAGCAATTCCTCAATTTGGTAAGAGATCATGATCATTGAAGACTTTTTAACTCTTACGGATAATGGACTGTATTGCAGTTTAGGAAATTTTTACCTTGATCCCAAAAATGCTGTTGATCATGCAGTCTTATCTCATGCACATGGTGACCATGCCGTAAGGGGTAATGTCAATGTGTATTGTACGGCTGCCAGTGCTGCTATTATTCAGCATCGTTATCATAAACAAGCTGGGAAGAACTTTTATATCTACACATGGTCGGAGGTTTTTGAGTTGAATAGTGTAAAGATCAGTTTTATTCCTGCAGGACATATACTCGGGTCAGCGCAGATTCTATTAGAATACTTGGGTATAAGATATTTATATACAGGAGATTATAAGTTACAGGAAGATCCAACTTGTGAAAGAATCGAATTTGTGAAAGCTGATGTATTAGTCACTGAAACTACTTTTGCTAATCCATCTGTGCAGCATCCAAGTGCGGTAGAAGAGATTTTGAAGCTGAATGCGTTCAATCACAATGTAATGCTTGGAGCTTATTCATTAGGTAAGGCACAAAGAATTTCCAGACTGATCTCTGATCATTGCCCGCAACGAAGTACACTCGTACATCACTCCATTTATAGCCTGAATAAGATCTATGAATCTTTTGGATTTAGTCCGGGTAAATATGAGCTTTACAACAGAAAGCAAATGAAACAACCTGATATGAATCTTGTTTATATTGTTCCTCCTTTAACCTTTAATAGCTATATCAGAGCGAAGAATGTAGTTAAAGCATTTGCCTCCGGCTGGATTAAACTTCAAATGAATAATGATCTGAGTTTATTGATCTCTGACCATGTCGATTGGGATGACATAATCACTATGATAAAAGAGGTAAATCCTAGCCAGGTTTGGACATTGCATGGGAATGGAACCTACCTAAAGGAGCATTTTAAAGATAAATTAGTGGTTAAATTGTTGAATCATGCTGATTGAAAATATTGATTATTACATGGATAAAGAGGGGAATCTTGTTTTTACTGAGACTTACCATTTGAAAAGAGGTAATTGCTGTAAAAATAAATGCAGACATTGTCCCTGGAAATATGGACAGGAAGATAAACAAACATCATCAAAGGATAAATAGAATGCTTTTTGCAAATTATTCGCTTCGAGAAGTAGTCGAAAAATTTCAGTATTATGGAAATAGAGAAAGAAATTTTTAGTAATAAGTTTGAAAATAATCATCAGAAGGCGATCATTAACCTGATCTATACGTACGGCTGGATAACTAATTTACTTAAACAACAGCTAAATAAGTATAAGATAACCCTTCAGCAATATAATATCCTTCGAATTTTACGCGGACAATACCCCAATCCGGCCACGATTAATATGCTGAAGGAGCGCATGTTGGATAAGATGTCAGATGCCTCAAGAATTGTAGATCGCCTGGTACAAAAAGAGTTGGTGATACGTTTTATAAATAATAAAGACCGGCGTGCAGTGGATATTCTGATTACGAAAAAGGGCCTGGACCTTTTACTTAAATTAGATGTTGAAATGTCATCCAAAAACATCCTCGAGAAAAATATCAATAGCACAGATGCTGGCATATTGAGTGATCTGCTTGATAAAATGAGGGGATAGGGTTCAATTGAGAATTGATAGTTGTGAGTTGTCAGTTGTCGGTTGTCGGTTGTCGGTTGTCGGTTGTCGGTTGTCGGTTGTCGGTTGTCGGTTGTCGGTTGTCGGTTGTCGGTTGTCGGTTGTCGGTTGTTACTTTGCAATATAACCTAAAACTTATAACTTATTACCTAAAACTTATAACTCAAAACTTATTAACTTAAAACTTATAACTTATAACTCCCCTCCCCCTTAGTGCATAAAAAAACCTGCTAGGGCAATACTCACTCCAAGTAGAACAGCAACCACTTTTTTCAAATTAAATTTATGATCCACACTTGATTCGAACAATATAGTAGTAGAAATATGAAGGAATATTCCAATAACCACGCCCATTATTCGGTCAAAATAGACTTCAATATTCCCGATTGAGCCTTGCCCGATCTCGAAACTCAGCCAATAGCCTAAAGGACTCATAAGAGCAAACAATATCAATAGAGATGACACTAAGGATTTACTTAATTTATTCTCTATTAAAACGCTGCCCAATGCGAATGCTGCTGGGATATGATGTAAAGCAATTCCGTATACAAGTTCATTATGTTGTCCTTGCGCTAATGGCATGCCTTCAAGAAATGCGTGTAAACAAAGGCTGATCATAATACCTAAAGGGAAAACATAGTGCTTGTGGCTATGTATGTGGATGTGCCCGTGTTCAATTCCTTCAGAAAATTGCTCCATGAAGATCTGAAGCAGAAAACCACCAAGTATAAACAGACCAATCTGAGGGTTTCCTGAAGAGTACACGTCGGGCATCAGATGTAATACTGTAATTGCGAACAAATAAGCACCACTGAACGACAAAACCAGTTTTAAGCGGTTCGAATTGTCTTTTTTAAATAGAAATATTCCCAATCCGCCTAATAAAGAACTGCCGAAAAGAAGTATCAATTCCCAGAATTCCATGCTCTGAATGTTTTACTTACTAATAAAATTGTACCCATAATATACCCGATCATCCCGCCAAGTATTGCCCCTGCGAGGATATCAACAGGATAGTGGACTCCAACATAGACCTGTGCGAAACTTATAGATGCTGCCCAGAATAATCCTATGGGCAATATCAGCCTCCATTTTGGATAGAACATCACGATTAAAAACACTGCTAATCCAAAATGATTGGATGCATGTGATGATGGAAAGCTAAAGCCGCTGCCACAAGCAATTAAATTTTTAACATCTGATTTAATTTCAGGATCATTACAAGGTCTGAGTCTTTGAACACTAGGTTTTAGGATAGAAGATGAAAAGAAATCAGTAAATCCAAAGGTTAATATCAGAAATAGTATCAGGATCCAGCCTTGTTTTCCATAATTACGGATAAAAAATATAATGATGAACAGATATAGGGGTGTCCAGAAAAAGCGGTTTCTAAGTGCTGGCATGAGCCAATCAAAAAATGAATTGCTTAAACCATGGTTAATGGTAAAAAATAGGTTCTGATCAAACTGAATTAATTGTTCAAGCATCGGATTTTTGACAAATAAAAATTAAACGGTCAGATTTGATTTCATTGAATGGATTTAATGCATAATCACCAAAGTGGTTTAATACCTTGAATCCGCTTTTTTCAAATATTCTTTCAAAATCACTTTTACTGAAAGCCTTTACTTCCTCCTTAAATGAATAATCTTTACTCTTATGCTCAAAGGAAATGCTTTTTATGATTTTCCCATTTGCTACTTTCTTAGTGATATAAAATTCTATCCCATCTACGTGCTTTACTTCCTGATGGGCCAGATTTCGTACAATTTTTTCGCTGTTAAAATAATCTAGGACTAATATGCCTGATCTTTTCAACGATTTATTGAATGCTTTGAGTGCGTTTACATGATCTTTTTCTGTTTCAAAGTATCCAAAACTAGTAAAGAGGTTGAATGCAATATTGAAATAGTTGATATAAAATGAATTTCGCATATCGTGAACATAGAATTGGAGATTCTCATTTTCAAATTGCTGAGCAAATTTTATACTAGCATTTGAAAGATCTATGCCAGTAACATCATATCCTTTTTTATTCAGGTACACTGAATGCCTTCCGCGGCCACATGCAATATCAAGTAGCCGAAAATTTTCAGCTGGTTTAAGAAAGGCGCAAAGGTTATCTATAAAGAATTCAGCTTCCTCGTCATTTCTTTGATGATATAAGATATGGTAATAGGGAGAACTAAACCAGTTTTGAAACCACTTTTTTGGCATATGCAGGTATCAGAATTATAGTACAAATATATACATTTACCTTTTTACAGTTCGTGTATACAATGGATTTGTTATTTTTGAACCATTAATTAAAAAAAGTGGCTTTAATCAAATCAATCTCGGGAATCAGAGGTACAATAGGTGGCATAGCTGGCAATGGTTTAACACCCCCTGACATTATAAAATTTACTGCAGCCTATGGTCAATGGGTTATTGCGAACACCGGTAAGAAAAAAATTGTAATTGGCAGGGATGCCAGGATATCCGGCGAAATGGTCAGAAATCTGGTTGTAGGAACTCTTCAGAGCATCGGAATCGATGTTGTGGATCTGGGACTTTCTACCACTCCAACTGTAGAAGTAGCCGTTCCTGATGAAAATGCAGGGGGTGGAATCATTCTTACAGCAAGTCATAATCCCAAACAATGGAATGCTTTAAAGCTGCTGAATGAAAAAGGGGAGTTTATTTCTGATCTGGATGGCCAATGGATTTTAACAATGGCCGAAAAAATAGACCTGGAATATGCAGATGTAAACGATCTTGGTTCAGTAGTTTACGATGATAGTTATCTTCAGAAACATATAGATAAAGTTCTGGCATTGCCACTCGTTGATGTGGATGCCATTCGAATGGCAGATTTTAAGGTGGTGATCGACTGTGTTAATTCATCTGGAGGTATTTTTGTCCCTGCTCTGCTCAAAGCATTAGGCGTGTCTACTATTCATGAACTTTACTGTGAACCAAACGGAGAATTTCCTCATAATCCGGAGCCTCTACCAGAAAATCTGATCGATCTCTCGCGAGAAGTAGTCTCTAAAAATGCCGATTTGGGTATTGCCGTTGATCCGGATGTTGATCGTTTATGTTTTGTTTGTGAAGATGGATCAATGTTTGGAGAAGAATATACGCTCGTTGCGGTTTCTGACTATGTTTTGAAGCATACTCCCGGAAATACGGTATCAAATTTATCTTCAACCCGTGCATTGCGGGATGTAACTGAGTCTGCAGGATGCACGTACACCGCAGCAGCAGTAGGGGAGGTAAATGTGGTAAATGCAATGAAAGAAACTAATGCGATAATAGGCGGGGAAGGTAATGGTGGGGTAATTTATCCTGAATCTCAT
>JBIIWE010000105.1:0-7071 GCA_044339075.1 Daejeonella sp.
GTAGTGCTGATTGTAAGGTGATCCGTCGTAAAGGAGTACTTTATGTGATCAACAAAAAGAACCCTAAGTACAAACAACGTCAGGGATAAAATTAAATTTAGTTGCTGGTTGTTGGTAAATAGTTGTTAGATAAAAGCAACTGTCAACTGTCAACTGTCAACTGTCAACTTTTTTATAAAATATGGCAAGGATAGCAGGTATTGATTTACCAAGAAACAAAAGAGGAGAGATCGGACTTACTTACATTTTCGGTATCGGAAAGGCAACCGCACAAAGGATCCTGAATGATGCGGGTATTGATGTGAATATTAAAGTTCAGGAATGGACTGATGATCAGTTAGCAGCAATACGTGGTTTTATCAATGATGAGCTCAAAGTAGAAGGTGCATTACGTTCCGAAGTACAATTGAACATCAAACGTTTAATGGACATCGGTTGTTACCGTGGTTTACGTCACCGTAAGGGATTGCCAGTTCGTGGTCAGCGTACTAAGAATAACTCGCGTACTCGTAAAGGAAAACGTAAAACTGTTGCAAACAAGAAAAAAGCAACTAAGTAAGATATGAGATTTGAGATATGAGAGTATTTCGAATCCTGTTCTCGATTAATTAACAAATAAGCGGATATGATTTTCGGATCCATTTGGATCATAATTCATGACTAAAACAAGAAATAGATAGGAGTGTCATCCCGATAATAATCGGGGCAAGTCTCACATCTTAAATCTAAACTAATGGCTAAAACTAAAAAAGTTACCAAAAAGCGTGTTGTAATTGTAGAGCCCATCGGCGAAGCACACGTAAACGCTACATTTAATAATATCATAATTACCTTAACCAATCTTCAGGGTCAAACCATTTCATGGTCTTCAGCTGGAAAGATGGGTTTTAAAGGTTCTAAGAAAAATACTCCATACGCTGCCGGACAGGCTGCTGGTGATTGTGCTAAGGTAGCGCATGATCTTGGTCTACGTAAGGTTCAGGTTTATGTTAAGGGTCCGGGTTCCGGTCGTGAGTCAGCTATCCGTACTTTGCAGACTTCAGGTATTGAAGTAACTACGATCCAGGATATCACTCCGCTTCCACACAATGGTTGCCGTCCTCCGAAAAGAAGAAGAGTTTAACACATAATTAATAATTTTTTTAAAGCTAAGATTCTTCAGCCACGGGCTGAATGATACTTTAAAAACCACACAAAAATGGCTAGATACACAGGACCCAAGTCCAAAATCGCCCGAAGATTCAGAGAACCAATTTTTGGTCCTGATAAGGCATTAGAAAGAAAAAACTATCCTCCAGGGATGCATGGTACCTCCAGGAAAAGAGGTAAGCAATCAGAATTTGCTGTGCAGTTAATGGAGAAGCAAAAAGTTAAATATACTTACGGTGTATTAGAGCGCTATTTCGAAAATCTTTTTCATAAAGCTTCTGCAAAAGAAGGTATTACAGGAGAGAATTTGCTGAAATTCCTTGAGGCACGTTTAGATAATACAGTTTACCGTTTAGGAATTGCCCCAACTCGCTCTGCTGCACGTCAGCTAGTGGGTCACAAGCATATTACTGTAAATGGTGAGATTGTAAATATTGCTTCTTATTCATTACGTTCTGGCGATGTTATCGCAGTTCGTGAACGTTCAAAAAGCCTTGAAGCTGTTGCACATTCAGTGGCTGCAAGAACAATTAATAAATTCAGCTGGTTAGAATGGGACGCAAATTCCTTAACAGGTAAATTCCTGAACTTACCAAGTCGTGATGAGATTCCTGAAAATATCAAGGAAAATCTAATCGTCGAGTTGTACTCTAAATAAGATATGAGATTAGAGATTTGAGATGTGAGACGAATCCCGATTATTATCGGGATGACACTCAAATCTCAAATCTCATATCTCAAATCTCATATCCATAAACAATAAACAAATTCGATAAATGGCAATTTTAGCATTTCAGAAACCTGATAAAGTTATCATGCAGAAATCTACGGATTTCGACGGAACATTTGAATTCAGACCTTTAGAGCCTGGTTTTGGTGTTACCATTGGTAATGCTTTACGAAGAATACTTTTATCTTCCTTGGAAGGTTTTGCAATAACTTCTGTTCGTTTTTCAGGAGTTTCCCATGAATTTTCAACCATTAAAGGTGTTGTTGAAGACGTAACCGAGATCATCCTTAATTTAAAGCAGGTTCGCTTTAAGAAAACAGGTGAGTCTGGTGATAACGAAAAAGTATTTGTAATTATTAATGGACAGGATCAGCTGAAAGCTGGTGACATTACTAAGTTCTCAAATAACTTTGAAGTTCTTAATTCCGACCTTGTGATCTGTAACATGGAATCTTCAGTTACCTTGGAGATTGAATTGACAGTAAATAAAGGAAGAGGTTATGTTGCTGCAGAAGAGAATAAAAATACCGATGCACCTCTTGGTGTTATCGCTATTGATTCTATCTATACTCCAATTAAGAATGTTAAGTATTCTATTGAGAATTTCCGTGTAGAACAAAAGACAGATTACGAGAAACTTGTTCTTGATATTACAACCGACGGATCAATTCATCCTGAAGAAGCTTTGAAAGAAGCTGCTAAGATTCTTATTCACCACTTCATGTTATTCTCTGATGAGAACATCATGCTTGAATCTCAGGCTAAAGAAGAAACTAAAGAAGTTGATGAGGAAATCCTGCACATGCGTAAGATCCTTAAAATGGAATTAGTTGATCTTGATCTTTCTGTTCGTGCTCTGAATTGCTTAAAAGCAGCAGATATACGGTCATTGGCTGATCTTGTTTCTTATGATGTTGCTGACATGCTGAAATTCAGAAATTTTGGTAAAAAGTCATTAACTGAAATTCAGGACTTAGTAAAATCAAAAGGTTTATCCTTCGGTATGAATCTTTCAAAGTTTAAATTAGACGAAGAATAAATAAGCGAAATGCATAATTCCCGATCCCGAAAGGTTGATCGACGGTATGCACGTGCACAATCAAACAAATAATGAGACACGGTAAAAAAGTAAACCATTTAAGTCGTACAGACAGTCATCGCAGAGCGATGCTTGCCAACATGGCTTCTTCGCTTATACTACACAAGCGCATTACAACTACACTTGCTAAAGCTAAAGCTTTGCGTGTATATGTTGAACCAATCATTACAAGGTCAAAAGACGATTCTACTCACTCTCGTCGTACAGTATTCAGTTACTTGCAGAATAAAGAAGTGGTATCTATTCTTTTCCGCGATATCGCTGCCAAGGTTGCTGATCGTCCTGGAGGTTATACCCGTATTCTTAAAATGGGAAACCGTTTAGGTGATAATGCTTCTATGGCATTAATTGAATTAGTTGATTACAACGAAATCTACACCTCAGGTGATGCAGTTGCTGAAAAGAAAACGACTCGTCGTCGTGGTTCAAAAGCAAAAAAAGCTGATGATGCTCCTGCTGCTAAAGCTGCCCCTGTAGTTATTGCAGAAGAAGCAGAAGTTGTTGAAACTCCGTTAGCTGAAGTTGAAACTGCTGCGGCTGTTGAAGCTCCTGTAGCTGAAGTTGAAACTTCTGAGGAAACTCCGGAAGTTGATGCAACTGAAGAAACGCCAGCTGCGGATTCTGAAGAGAAAAAAGAAGAGTAATATTCTCTATTCCATAAGAACAAGGCTTGCATATTATATGCAGGCCTTTTTTGGTTGGCGCTTAATCTGGGGATTAAAATTCCTTTGTTATTTGCTGTTGATTAACTTCTAATGCCGCAGAAGCGGCAGGAGTAGTGGTACCGATACCAATTTGTGCCAGTGCAGGTACAGAAATGAGTAGTAGCAAACCACAAAATAAACTCAGAACTAAAGCTTTCATAGAAGAATGATATTTTATTTAATTTTTTTTAGGGTTAATTATGTATTTAAGGATATTCACTTGCGACTATATATTTAACAATTAGCCTGTAAATAGTAATAACTTTTACTCTTTTTTTCCTTTAATAATTGAGCCTACATTTAATTGTAAGCCGATTTCAAAAGTCTCGATTACAGAGATTGTTAAAGCCTCTATAGGAGTATTATAAAGCACTACTAATTGCCATTGCTTTAACCTTTGATAAGTAAATCCGAGGCTCATACTTTTATTCGAATGGTACATACTCATAAAGCCTAATTGATCATCGGGAGTACGGAGCTCAAGGCCCAAATCCACTATTTCTTTATAATTTTTAACGCCACGGTAAACCAATTTGGGATTCAATTGCCAATCTGAAACTTTAGCCATGTAGGTAAAGGCAGTCATGAAGGTGGCATAATCTGTAATCTCATTATCCTCAATTTCCAATTGATTCTTAAGATTGTATATTGAACCTTCAATTCTGAACCTCTTATCTGAATAAGCCAGACCAAAGTCACCATCAATTATTTTCTCCTGATCATTAAAACGTATCGCCGTTTGATCATTTGTGGAACCCACAATATTCTGAAGATTTAAGGAATTGATTTGCACACCTAAAGATAATCCGAAGTGAAAATTCCCCTCCTTATTATTTAATGGAAGATGATAGGCAAACGAAGATTGAAGTTTGGATCTGGATAGAAGTCCGGCTTCATCCTTGTAAAGATTCACTCCAACTCCAATTTTTTCGGATCCATATTCACTTGTAAATGATAAATTTCGTGGCGAACCCTGAATTTTATATGATTGATTACGATAACCCAAATTCAAACGTATTCCCTGATTCACTCCAGCCATTGCCGGGTTAGCTAAATACGTATTCTGGAAGTATTGTGCTGCCATGGGATTGAGCTGTGCACTCAGATTAGTGCTCATAATCAAGATCGTAAAAATGGATAAAAGAAGAGATTTAAACATGTTTTTTAAGTACAGCATATTATTTATTAACTTTAGATTTATTAGATGATGGAAATGAAGCCTTTCTTCTCATTTGCTCCGTTGTTAAATGTTAATATATAATAGTAGGTTCCTTTAGGAAGATCAAAACCATTAACCTGTGCTTTCCAATCGTTCGAATAATTTATTTTGGAGTAAACAATTCTTCCAAAACGGTCTATAATGGTGACTTTATTATTTGGGTAGGACGCCAGGTTTTCAATAATCCAACTATCATTCTGTCCATCACCATTAGGAGTTAAAATATTGTTACGAGAAGCAACATTAAAATCTTCTTTCACGATCACTGTAATAGCTACCATAGTTTTACTTCCAAAACGGTTAGTCACTTCTACCGTATAGGTCGTAGTTGTTTTTGGCGTTGCTATTGGATTACTGATTGTAGTAGAGTTTAATCCCGTAGATGGAGACCAATTGTAAGACACGATGTCGGCACCACTAACATATAAATCTGAGCTTAAGCCCATGCTAATGGTAGGAGTTGCGCTAGCTGTAGTTCTGGTAAATGGATTTGTATAAGTTTCATTCCCAGTTCCTGTTAAAACAGGTTTCTCAGAAATACTAATAGTAAGTTGCCGTTCGAGACTTAATCCGCCTTTATCTGTTGTTCTAACACGAACCGAATATGAGTTTTTAGAAGTGTATTTAAATACTTGTGCGGCCCTAAGCTGTTTATTAACAATTTTAAATGCTGCATTATCTGTTGAGCCAATGCCCGTGACTAATGAATAAGTATGTTCATCTCCAGCATCCTCATCGGTACTACTTAAAAGTCCGAAAACATCTTCTATTACATTTTCTTCGTAAATATTCAGCTTGCTGACTGCGAGCCCTGTTGGAACTTCGTTTAGGTTAGAAATGGCGATGGCGAGTGCTTTCTCATCAAAGCGGCCATAGCTATCTGTAACACGTAAACGAACAGTGTAAGAATTCTTTTTCTCAAAATCTAAAGCAGCATTTGTTTGAAGTTCTGAATCTTTAATAGCAAATGATGCATTGTCTGCAGATCCTATTCCGCTAACGAGTGTATAAGTAAATACATTTCCTGCTAAATTCTTACTAGATCCGAACAAATCAATCACTTTACTACCTGAGGCGGTATTTTCTGCAATGGAAATGGAGCTAGCTGGTAAAATCAGATTAGGCATAAATACAGCTGAAGAGATTTCAACTAAGGAAAGTTGATTAAGCTCAGCCGATAAACTGTTCTTTGAAAGATCATTAATCGAGGGTAGACGGTGATATTCATTTGCATTAAACACGAATAGCTGAAGGCTTTGTTCAGGTAGGCCATTTAATTCAGAATCCAAGTAGTCTTTTGTCAAATTGCCTGTGAACGTGGTGGTTGGATTCGTAAATTGGTAGACACGAGAAATATAATTGTCGAGCTTTTCACTTGGAGCAGATACTCGCTTCAGAGAATTATTGCTAATAATAAAGTCTTTTGAGGGTTTTAAACTTATGCCATCAGCATGAAGGATTGCTCCAGCAATAATTGTAATTTTCTCTTCTTTTCCAACATGTATCAAGGAACTGCTTTGTGAAAATGCTTGAAATGCGGGTAATATAAATAAGATTATTAAGGTATATTTCATATAATATTTTTAAAAGAAATAAATTTTTTAGTCGGTAAAATAAATTGACTGGGTAGTAAAACAGTCAGAAAATTTCCTCAAAAGAACTCTAAAGATGCCATACCTTTTATTAAAAAAAAATAAGCATATATACTTGAAAATTGCGAAAAGTGGCTTAATCATGGTTTTATCTTCTGATTTCATAATCAGTAAGCTGTCTATAATTCGTGTGATTATAAAGACAATTTATTTATAGAATAAACCAAGTTTTTTTGAGAAAGCAAGATAGTTTATGCTATTCTGTATTTGTTTTGAGCGCGTGATTTAAATTAATACTTTGCATAATTTCAGGGACAGATACCTGCATGTTGAAATTTGAAATGCAAACCCTTACATGGCTTATACTACTGTTTTAAGGTAATATGTTTAAAAAGGGTTTTTGAGGAATATACAGGAGATTATCGACTGACCTGAGGTATGAGGTAGTATGAGGTCTGAAGTATGAAGTATGAATTCTGAAAAAAGCAGAAAATTTTGAATTAGGCTTAAAAGTCTTTGATCTTGGTTCTTGGTTCTTGGTTCTTGGATCCAGTTATCTGTTATCTGTTGTCTGAGGT
>JBIIWE010000104.1:0-7071 GCA_044339075.1 Daejeonella sp.
CGACTGGAAGCAATTTATACGATTTGCAGATTATCATTATAACAAGAAGGAAGGCAGATAGCACTAGCTAGCGCACGCGCAATGTCATTAAGTTAAGGATTACGATCCTGACGAAAGTCAGGATCTCCTTCATTATTACAAAATGCATTGTCATTCTGGCGAAGGCCAGAACCTTCTGCCCCCTTAAATAATGACATTGAGCGCACGCGTGCCGCGTGTGCTTTTATCAAAAATAGACCCAGAAAAAAATCATAAATGCTTCTCCAAAAGTCCCTTCCACTCCTGATAAACAGTATCATATTCTGAAACCCTTTTCGGTTCCACGACCTTCAAAGCCCTCACATTGCTGAATGCATTTTCTGTAGTAAATTCTCCTTTTCCAATACCGGCGCCTATGGCCGCACCAATACTGCCTTCATTGCTATGCAGCTCAAGAGGAACCCCACAGGAATTAACGAAAGCTTCGATAAAAAGTTCACTGGAGAACATACTTGCCTGCCCTGCACGAATCAGGCTGGGGTTCATTCTATTCTCGCGCATAATATCCAAACCATAGCGGAAAGCAAACGCAATTCCTTCCTGCACTGCCCTGAAAATATGTGGACCACTATGAATATTCAGGTCGATATGATGAAAATGGGCCCCAATATTTCGATTATTCAGCATGCGTTCTGCTCCATTGCCAAATGGGAGAATTATTAATCCCTGGCTTCCCACAGGAATCTTTGCCGCTTCCGCATTCATGGTACCATAGCTAATACCTGATGCCACAACATCCTTTACCCAACGGTTCAAAATCCCTGTTCCGTTGATACAAAGTAAAACCCCAAGACGTTTTTGCTCCGGAGTATAATTAACATGTGCAAAGGTGTTTATTCTTGATTTTGAATCATAGGTTAACTCATCCGAAACGCCATAAATAACTCCTGAAGTTCCACCACTGGCAGCAACCTCCCCAGGGTTTAAAACATTCAGGGAAAGTGCATTGTTTGGCTGATCACCTGATTTATAAGTTACTACCGTACCAGGATGGAGCGAAAGTTTAGCCGCTACTACCTGATCAAGCTGACCATGTTCTGAAAATACAGGAAGAATTTTGGGAATGATGTCCGTATCAAATCCATAATGTCTGAAAACGTCTTTGGAAAGTTCATTCTCCTTAAAATCCCAGAATATTCCTTCAGAAAGTGCTGAAATACTGGTACCTATCTCACCTGTGAGCTTCATTGCAATAAAATCGCCGGGAAGCATTGCCCTATCTATTTTCTCGAAAATAGCGGGTTCATTTTGCTTGACCCATGCCAATTTAGAAGCCGTAAAATTGCCGGGAGAATTTAACAGGTCTGAAAGGCATTTTTCTTTGCCAATAGCCTCAAAAGCATTATTACCAATCTCAACCGCTCTGCTATCGCACCAAATAATGGAATTCCTAATTACCTTTTGCTGCTTATCGACCAGGACTAGTCCGTGCATCTGATAAGCAATTCCAATAGCCCCAATTTCAGAAGGATCATACACTTTTAAAGCATGAGCTTTGAGAATAGCCTGTTGTACATTTTCCCACCATAGATCCGGCGACTGCTCAGCCCAACCAGCTTGTTCCGCAATAATTATTGTTTCGGTGTCTGGATATTGTACTGTGCAAAGACTCTTCTGTGTAGCAGAATCAATAACTGAAACTTTAATGGATGATGTACCGAGGTCAATTCCGAGTAGAAGCATATGGTGTGTTGTCTGTTATCTGTTGTCTGTTATCTGTTGTCTGTTGTCTGTTATCTGTTGTCTGTTGTCTGAGGTGAAGGTTTGACATGAAGCTAAATTATCTCAATACTCAATACTTAATACTCAAAAGTGGTTATCTATTGTCTGTTATCTGTTGTCTGTTGTCTGTTGTCTGAGGTAAGAGGTATGAGGTAAGAAGTCTGATAACAGACAACTTATATTAATTTCTGATACGTCCTCAACCACAAATCCGGCATTTCACCAGCATTTGCAAGCTGATAATCTTCATAGCGGCAGGGTACCAGATGATGCCTTGCATTCCTGGACGATCCTGTAGGATAAGGAACCTGCATCCACCAACGGTCAGATTTCTTACTCTTCACAAAGACAAGCTCATGCGAACCATCTTTCAGACTGGTGCGGTAGGTAATATAATGCGATTTTGGAAGCATCGGAAATTCTTTTTTCCGGTTATAAAATCCATCGATAAAATACCATATCATTTGTGAAAGCAGCATAGCCGTTTGCCCCTTAGGATCATGATCAGGATTGAATTCGTAAAATCCGATGGACGACAATTTATCATTCATTCCGGCATATCGTGCAATCTGACAGGCATCCTCCCCATAAAAACCATTGGGACTCGCATTTCCATTTCCGGCTGCATCTGAAGACCTGATTGCTGAAATATCAAAGCTGATCATATTCGCATTTCGGATGATCGGTTCAGCTGTACTTACACTATTTGTGAAGTCACCCAAGCGGTGAACGTCGAAGTAAAGTTTATCCATCACCTTCAAACTTTCCTGATTAACAAAGAAGGTCTGATAACCAATATTGCTATAATTAAACAAGAAGTTAGGCTGGTGTAAAAATATTTTATTGAGGTAGGATGCTGAGTTGGTCTCGATCGTATCATCTGAATTTTCATCCAGATCAAAGTGGGAATCAACAACCAGCAGGTCTACTTTTTGCTCCAGTTCCTCATAAGCCATGAATTGTGGATAGGTTAGATCCTGACCTCCGCCGATAATAACAGGCAAAATATTTTTCCTGATCAGTTCAGCAACCACCAGCTTCAATGCCACATAGGTATCTGAAACCTGATGTCCCTCCTTTATATTTCCGAGATCAACAATGCGGGTAGCATAGTTGCCTTCATTCAACTCATAAAATTTCCTTCTGAAAAAATCCGGAGCTTTAGCTGTTCCCTTATTATTAATCGAATTACGATCTTCAAGAACTCCAATCAGGGCCACATCAAATTGATTATCATCCAGATCGGGAAAATCAGTTTGGTAAACCACAATTTTTGATCCTAGATGACTGGTATAAAAACCATCTTCTGGAGATAGGCTATTCAAATCAACAGGACTTAGAAAATCGGATATTGACATAGTATATTTTGTTCCTATTATTTGATAAACAATAATGATCTTCAGTTCCCCTGTTTAAAGACGTTTTGGAAAAACTGAATATGTATTAGTTTTTGAGCATTCTCAAAGCAAATATCAGTTTATTCAGTTACTTTTGAAAGCATTTAAAAAAATTCATTCGGATGATTTTAGTTACCGGTGCCACCGGTTTTTTAGGCTCAGAATTAATCAGACAATTGCTTATCAAAGGTGAACAGGTCAGGGCGATCATGCGTGAAACATCCTTGATTCCGGCATTACTCAAAAACGAGAAAAAAATTGAATGGTTTAAAGCCGATATCCTAGATTATTTCGCTCTGAACGACGCCATGGAAGGTATCAGTAAGGTATATCATTGTGCTGCATTTATATCTTTTGATCCTGCCGATAAGAAAAAAATGAAAAAAGTAAATGTGGAGGGCACAGTAAATCTGCTCAATGCGTCCGTTGAAAAAAATATTTCCCGCTTTTTACATGTCAGTTCGGTTGCAGCATTGGGCGAAAATAAAAAAGACGAGTTCATCACTGAAAAAGATCAATGGGTCTTCTCTCCTGATCGCAGCGCCTATTCGATCTCAAAATATGAGAGTGAAATGGAAGTTTTCAGAGCCATAGCCGAAGGTTTGAATGCCGTTATCGTGAATCCATCGATCATTATTGGAAAAAATGCGGGCAGAGAAGGCAGCGGAGCCTTATTTGAAACCATTCAAAAGGGATTAAAATACTATCCGGGAGGAAGTTTTGGCTATGTTGATGTTGAAGATGTCGCAAAAGCTATGATCTTATTGATGGATTCAGACATTTCTGATGAACGTTTCATCATTAATGCTGAGAACTGGAGCTATCGCGATTTTTTTACTGAAATTGCCTTGAATTTTAAGAAAAGTCCGCCAGAAATTGCCCTAAAACCATGGATGATGCAATTAGCCTACATGGGTACACGAATTATTGCTGCTCTTACAGGTAAAAAGTTCAACCTTACAAAAGATACCGCGGCCAGTTCCTTTAAAAAACGAAAGTATTCGAATAATAAAATTAAAAAGACCTTAAATTTGGAATTTAAACCCATTAAGGACTCTATCGGCGAGATTTGTCGTGATTTTCAACAACAATAATATTCAAAACAACAATCCATTGAAGCAGTTTTACATCATAGATTTCGACAGTACATTTACTCAAGTGGAGGCGCTTGATGAATTGGCCCGTATCTCATTACAAAACCATCCCGACAGGGAAAAGATCTACAAGAAAATTGAAGATCTGACCAATTTAGCGATGGAGGGCAAAATGTCTTTCCGTGAAAGTCTGACAGGCAGGGTACGACTTTTAGAAGCGAACCGCGACCATTTAAAGCAATTGATCTCAGTACTTAAAAAGAAAGTGTCCTCTTCGTTCTCCAGAAATAAAACATTCTTCAAGAAACATTCAGAATCTGCCTTGATCGTATCCGGTGGATTTAAAGAATTTATTATTCCTGTTGTTCTTCCCTATCATATTCTGAAAGAAAACATTTACGCCAATACCTTTATTTTCGATGATCAGGATAGGATCATCGGGTATGATGAAAAAAACCCGCTTTCAAATGAAGGAGGAAAAGTAACCTTATTGAAGCAACTTAACCTAAAAGGCGATATATATGGCATTGGCGACGGGCATTCAGATTTCCAGCTTAAGGAATTTGGGATGATCAAGAAATTTTACGCCTTTACCGAAAACATCGAACGTAAAACTGTCGCTGAAAAGGCAGATCATGTTACGCCAAGCTTTGATGAGTTTTTATACGTCAATAACCTTCCAAGAGCAATTTCTTATCCCAAAAACAGGATTCTTTGCCTGGTGATCGGAGATGTTCCCGAACTGGCTATTCAAACATTAAAGAAAGATGGTTTTTCTATCCGTCATAAGTCAAGTTTTGAAGAAAAATATGTGGCCGATGTAGGCATGATGCTGCTAGCCAATGGCGAAATAATGGAACGTGAAAAACTTGAGCGCGCAGTAAAATTGAAGACCATCGGCTATCTGGGTAACAGTGAACCTAAACTTTCGCACGGACTGTGTACTGACATGGGTATAGTAATTTTTGATGACCCAAAGAGCAGCCCTAGAAACCCTGAATTTATCGCCAAAAGGATGATTAATTTCATTAATCATGGTCATACCTTCGTGAGTGCGAATTTTCCGAATCTGCAGCTTCCACGTATTAAAGGGGCACATCGCCTGATACATATCCACAAAAATATGCCGGGTATCATGGCTCAGATCAACAAAGTTTTCGCCGACCATCACATTAATATTGTTGGTCAGTACCTGATGACCAACCCAAGCATTGGTTATGTAATCACGGATGTGAGCGATGAATATGATAAAAAAGTATTGAAAGCCCTGAAACAGATCAATCATACGATTAAGTTTAGGATTCTCTATTAAAGGGGAAAGGGGAAAGCTGAAAGGGGAAAGGGGAAAGCTGAAAGCTGAAAGCTGAAAGCTGAAAGGGGAAAGGGGAAGGGGAAAGCTGAAAGGGGAAAGGGGAAAGGGGAAAGGGGGAAGGGGAAAGCTAAAAGCTGAAAGGGGAAAGCTTAAAGCTTAAAGCTTAAAAAAAGGGCTAAAAAAGCAGGTTTCAATACTGTTTTCGAACAAAAATCATTAAATTGCGCAAAAATTCTAAACTATACCAAGGTGTCTGATACAATAAATATCTCTATAACGAAAACTGCTAAATCGCGCTTAGCTGAAACCGATTTCGATAATTTACCCTTCGGAAAGACCTTTTCCGATCATATGTTCATGGCAGATTACAGCGATGGAGAATGGAAAAACTTCCAAATCCTTCCCTACGGTGAGATCGGTGTTAGTCCGGCGATATCATCACTCCATTACGGACAAGCATTTTTTGAAGGGATCAAAGCCTACAAACATGCCAATGGCAAGGTTTCAATCTTCCGTCCGGATAAAAATGGAGAACGATTCAACCTCTCTGCGCAACGTTTGTGTATGCCGGAGCTACCTGTACAAACATTTTTACAAAGTATTGCTACTTTGGTAGACCTTGATAGAGACTGGGTTCCGGGAAAAGAAAATCATTCCTTGTATATCAGGCCATTCATGTTTGCTACTGATCCATTCCTGGGGGTTACTCCATCGGCAAGTTATAAATATATGGTTCTAACCGGACCAGTAGGCCCTTATTTTTCAAAGAACCTGAAAGTTAAAATTGAGACCCATTATTCAAGAGCCTGTGATGGAGGTTTTGGTTTTGCAAAAGCTGCCGGAAATTATGGTGGTTCGATGCTTCCCAACTTAAAAGCTACACAAGAAGGGTTTGATCAGTTGATCTGGACTGATTCACGTGAACATGCCTATATTGAAGAGCTTGGCGCTGCAAATGTGATGTTCCTGATGGACGGCACATTAATTACTCCTTCAACAAGGGATACAATTCTGAAAGGCGTAACCCGCGATACCGTTCTTACATTGGCTAGGAATTGGAATGTAAACATTGAAGAACGCAGAATTTCTGTGGATGAGATCATCACCGGAATAAAAGAAGGTCGCATTACTGATGCCTTTGGTGTAGGAACTGCTGCTACCATTGCACACATTGCTGAAATTGGACATAATGGAGAGCTTTATACCCTTCCAGATCCAGCACAGCGTGTATTTTCAAATAAGGTTTTGAATACACTAAATGACTTACGCTACGGAAGATCAGCTGATGAATTTGGCTGGAATTATACGGTAGGACAATAAAGAATATCATTTTTATTATCAAAGGCAGCTTAAAATTAGGCAGCCTTTTTTTGTTTAAAATAATTATTATTGCTGATGAATTTGGCAATTCCCGGATAAACTGAAGATCCGTCATTTTCATAATAAAAGACTCCGCCCCTTTTAATTTCTATCCTTCAATGAAGTCCTTCGAGCCAGCTTTGGGATA
>JBIIWE010000107.1:0-7019 GCA_044339075.1 Daejeonella sp.
AATAGTTTAACTTTTGGATCTTCAGCTTTCAATAGCTCATCATATGTATTTGACATATAACATTTCCCATCAATTAGCATGACGACTCTGTTACTAGCCATTTTTACGCAGGTCATGTCATGTGAGATGATCAATGAGGTTGTATTATATTTCTGCTGTATATGAATCATCAATTCAATGATTTCTTTACTGGTTATTGTATCTAATCCGGTTGTTGGTTCATCATATAGAATGATCTCTGGCTTAAGAATTAAGGTACGAGCCAGGGCGATTCGTTTACGCATTCCACCAGACAATTCTGCTGGCATCATATCAATGGTATGGGCAAGTCCCACATCTTTTAAGGCATCTAAAACCATTTTATCAACATCCTCCTGTATAAGCTCTATCCAATGCCTTCGTAATGGAAATTCCAGATTTTCTCTCACAGTCATTGAATCATACAAGGCATTACTCTGAAACAGATATCCAACTTTAGCTCGGATAAGATCCAACTCTTCATGACCCATATTCGGAATATTTTTTCCGAATACACGAATGCTTCCCTTATCCGGTTTTAATAATCCAATTATACATTTTATCAGAACCGATTTCCCTGATCCTGATTTACCCAAAACTACGACACTCTCACCTCTTTTTAATTCCAGATTAAAATCAATGAGTACATGATTCGTTCCAAAAGACTTATATAAGTCTTTAATTATCATTACTTTATCATTAACTATATTAAGTTTATTTTTAATTATCATAAACAGAGTTTAATAACCAAAAATATTCGTAACCTGAACCGCCAAAAGATCAATTATAAATATCACGACTGAAGAAACTACAACAGCAGAATTAGCAGAACGACCTACACC
Organism: Daejeonella sp.; assembly: GCA_044339075.1. Taxonomy (GTDB): domain Bacteria; phylum Bacteroidota; class Bacteroidia; order Sphingobacteriales; family Sphingobacteriaceae; genus Daejeonella. The sequence continues at coordinate 861 of JBIIWE010000107.1, forward strand.
CTCAGTTCCTTTACTGCTGTTATAACCTTTAAAGCAACCTATAATTCCAACTGCGAATCCAAAAAAGAAACTTTTAATAAAAGCAGGTAAAACATCTCCAAAAACAAGATTATCAAATACTTGGGTCCAGAATAAATTAAAGCTGGTATTGGTATGAATATTTACTCCCAGGTAGGCACCATATAAAGATATAGCATCACCAAGCATTACCAGAATAGGTAACATGAATGTACAAGCTAAAACCCTGGTAACAACCAGATATCTGAAAGGATTAGTGCCACTCACTTCCATAGCATCAATCTGTTCAGTTACTTTCATCGAACCAAGCTCAGCGCCAATACTGCTTCCAATTTTTCCTGCAAAAATCAGTGCAGTGATAACAGGACCTACCTCACGTACAATTGCAATTGCTACAATGGCGGGAAGTTGAGATTCCACTCCATAATCTGCCATTGAAGGACGAAGCTGCATTGTAAGAACAATACCCATAATAAATGCGGTAAGTCCAATAAGAGGCAATGACTTATAACCAACCACATAGCTTTGTTTGAGAAATTCGGAAAACTCATAGGGTGGTTGAAAGCCATGTCTGAAAAATCGCAAATTAAATCTGAATAATTCGCCGCAAACGTCTAAAAATGATTTAATATCTGACCGTATAGACATGATGTTAATATTAGCGAAAATTAATTTTTAACAAAAGTATTTCTTATGGTTATTACAAACACTGATACGAGTCAGTAATTAAGTTGATGCAACTCACATTTAATGACGCTTGGTCCTTACATTCTATTCAATTGTAATAATTTATTCACCCTTTACCCTATTGACCAAGGCTTTTGCAGTTTTCATATTCCATCCATCAAATCGGCCTCTCTGTATCACCAGTTTATTATCATTGGGATGTTGTAAATAATAATGAAATACAAATTTGCCTCTAGGATTTTGCCAACCTATCATTTGACCAAAGCGAAGATCATTGAAAACAAGACTGTCTTTATGATATTCAACCGTATAAAATTCCTGAGAGAAACGGATCAGATCTTGAAGGTCTGCATGATCAATAACCGGTTTAAGTAATGAATCATTTCTTTCAAAATATTGAAAATCCATGTTCATTTCTTTATCAAAAAGAGATCGATAACCTATATAATATCCTTTATCGTTCCCTGCAACCACATACCATAACCAATTTTGAAGTGGTGCAGGCGTCGTAAAATATCTGGTATAGCTAATTTGCTTTTTATTTAAAATCACTTTAACATATCTGTCAATTATTACCTTATTCACGAAACAATAAATAAGGTACAAAGAACACATTCCCAGACCAATTCTTAACCATTGCTTCCGATGAACATGACCCTTTTTAAGAAAGATCAAAGCAAAAAGGGCAATCCCTGGCCAAATTGAAAAAAAGGGATCAGCTACATAGATCGCATTGAATGAAATACGTTTATGGCTAAAAGGTTCAAACCATCCGACCCCATAATTATTAAAAGCATCAATAAAGACATGTATAAAAACAACTGAGCTAAAAAAAAGGAACCAATTTAAAAGACTGATATTATGAGGCCTATGCCATTTTTCTGCTAGAAATGCCATTGTAAAGGCTATCAGAAAACAAAAAAGAAATGAATGAGTAAAACCTCTATGTGCAAGCAGATTTGAAGACGTTGACATCCAGAAGGATGCTAAAAAATCAATATCCGGAATACTTTGAGCAAGAGCACCCCAAAGCATTGATTTTCTACCCAGGGTTTTTCCGGCAAAGAGTTCACCCATACAAGCTCCCAAAGCGATATGTGTGATTGAATCCATTTGCTTTAATCTTTTGGAATAAGGTAATGAAAACAGTATAATAACCGTCTACCGTCAATTAAATATACCTTTTTATTAAGGTATTAATTATGATTTGGATTTTAAAATAAGACCTCAAGATAATTAGCCAAAAAAAAGGCAGGAAAACCTGCCTTTACAAAATATATTTTTAAGATTAAATCTTTAACAAAGAAATAATCTTAAAGTTTATCTCTGTTTTCGTAAACCTTCATGATTGCATTGATCACATCATCCATATCCTGAGTACTTCCCAGTAAAGAACCAGAACCTTCCAGAACAACCATTTCTTCATTACAAACAAGATCACAATTAGGGAAGATCATTTCTTCGCGATAACGTTTTAATCGTGCTGGAGAATACATAGTCTTATATTCTTTAAGACTTAATATTTCATCTATCCATGGTTCACCATGAAATCCACGGGCGATATAGGGGCTTAAATTAATTCCTTCGGCAGCAAGAGCTTTCAAAAATTTACTTCGCTCAACATTATTAAAATGCTCCTTATGATAGCTCATTGCATATTTATAATAGCCTGAACTTTCAGTACCCTCATATTGCTTTTGAGGAACCAGTCCTTTAAAGCCTTTCAATTTTGAACTTAGATATGCAGCATTCGAATTACGGCGTTCAAAGCGTTCTTTTGCTGATGACAACTGGCCCATTAATATAGCGCCTTCAAACTCATTCATCCTGTATTTCGGGCCTATAGTTACATTGCTTCCCTTTCGGTTAGTACCGTGATTCTGTACCGTGAAACACCTGTCCATCAATTCTGCATCATTACCAATAATGGCACCCCCTTCTCCACATGAGATCTGCTTACTGGCCTGAAAACTAAAACATCCCAGATCACCAATAGCACCAACCTGTTTTCCCTGATACCTTGCAAAATTAGCCTGGCATGCATCTTCAATAACCTTGAGATTATGTTTTTTTGCAAGAGCCATGATCTTTTCCATATTGCAAGGCATCCCCATAATATGAACAGGTATAATAGCTCTGGTATTTTTATTAATCCTTTTTTCAACTTCATCTGGATCCATCTGAAATGATTCACGATCAAGATCAGCCAGTACCGGCAATGCTCTACTAGTTAAAACAGCAGATACAGTTCCGAAATCGCTGTAGGGAGAAGTAATAACTTCATCACCCGGACCTAAACCCAGTGCCTCAACACCTGTACTAAGTGCCTGAGTACCTGAACCTGTACCTACACAAAACTGGGTGCCTGTTAAACGCGCATATTCTTTTTCAAATGTTGCTACTGTACCTGTTGGCGATTGAATACGGCTCCAAATACCACTTTTTGTGGTCTTAATGATCGATTCCATCATTTTATCATCAGCCAGCATCGCAGGCCATTTAGGCCAAACCTTTGCACGTACCGGAGTTCCACCCAATAATGCTAATTTTCCTGAAGTGCTTTTTGTATTTCCCATCACCGGAAAAATATTTGAAAAAGCAGTTACAACCGTGGTAGTGGTAACGGCTGCGATAAATTTTCTTCTGTTAAAATCCTTAAATTCCATAAGATCTTTTTTAAAAAACAATAATTAAAGCCTTAATTAATAAAGAATTGATTTACAGGATTTTATACTTTTAAAAAAACAGAAAAAATTATTTTAAAAGTTTTCGGATTGCTTTCATCAATATCCCTTCAGCCTCATCGGTAACACCTGAGGCCTGTCCTGTTTCGTATCCACCTTGTGCATAAGCTGCTGAATTACCAATATATCCCACACCATAGTCACCGTAACCTGCTACAGCTACAAAAAGATCAGGCCGTTCAGCTTTTGCTGCTAACTGAAATTCAACAAATGGTTCACCGGGGAGATGCAGGATCCTTACATTGCCAATAGTTAAACAAGAAAGATCTATCTTTTTACCAGCCTCCAAACGTTTTAACCAAACTAGTTTAGAAAGATTATTTGACAAAAATACGGGCGTTTCAGTTTTTATTTTAGCTTCAAGAGATTGTATGCCTTGAGCAGGCTTCAAAGTAACTGCTTCTACATTCCATTGAATTGAACTTGCATTTACAGGCTCTTGTTTAGTTAAGTCCCATGCACGTTTCATTCCATCAGCAAGACGCTCGGCAAGAACCAATCTATTCTCTTTGGCACCATCGTTATACTTTCCCGCGGTAAGATTACCTCCTGCACCATTAAAGTGAATATGAAGAGCATCAGGAACGGCTAGTTGACGCATAAAACGAGCAATACCAGGAAAGTCAGGGTTTGCCACTCCTGTTCTATAATAACTTTGTGGATGTGATGCATAATAACTTAATACGGCAACTGGATTATTGTTATTCCAAAAACTGATGACTGAAACCATCGGGTCAATTAAACCTTCGGGTTCTGCCCTTATCGCGGCATCGCGAGTTGCTGAAGTACGAGTGGCTTTTACCTTGCCATCGGCCCCAAGAATACGGCGGTTAGAAGCAACCTGATAAACCGGGGCTTCACCCCTTCCTATATGAGTAAGTGGGACAGCTAGACTTATCGATTTGCTGATTGCTAGACCTAAACGTTTTATTAGATCTCGTGTATAAGTACCGTCAAATGAAATTGGATTTAAGCCTGCATTCAATAACAATTTCTCTGCACCTAGGTCGGATGCAGGTGCATCGTGCTGGTGAATAGCATGAACTACCACTCTTGAGGGAATAGTTCCTGCAGCTTCAGCCATGATGCGTTTAAATTCATCCTGGCTTTCATTACTGATACCAATCCAGTCAACTGAACACATCACAATCGGTTGTCCGGCGCCTAAGATCACAATCCCCTTAGCACGCAAGCCCAGATCCCAATTATTAACCATTGGGTCGTAGGTAAGGTTGCTTCCAATCGGAGGAGTTGCATCTACATCACATGAGGTTATTTTAAGAGTATTTTGTATCGGATCAGCAGAAAGGGAAAATGAATACATAACAAACACGTAAGTGATTACTATGCGGATAAAATTCCATGCGTAATTATTTCTCATTATTTATTTGTTGAATAAATGGATCTATATTAAAAAAATCAGAATCAAAAATCAGAATAAGTTTGTTCTTGAATCATCAAAAATCTATTACACTTTGACTTATTTATTTTTCGCTAATGCTCTTTTAAACATAGCTTCTAAGCTTACCCTAGTACCACCATTATTCTTGCTCTCATCTGCAGCTTCCATAAAAGCACACATTTCTAATGTTTCCTCAGCACTAACAGGTGGAATACCAGTTTCAAAGAATTCAATGATCTTTACCAGAAGTGGATCATAACCTCCATAGTTTCCGATAGTAGACACACCCTTATCTCCATAAACTGTCCCACCATATTCCTGTTTGCCCTGGTGAATTCCTCTGAAAGAACCAATACGGTTACCCTCCCAGGTGCCTACAACAACATCTGCAACTTCAGAATTTATTCGAACCACAGATTTACAACCTTTTCCCATGACCGTAAACAAAGTTTCAACACCATGTATACCATACCAAAACAGATCAGGATGAGTGCTTTCGAAGTGACACGGACTATAAGTCTCTGCGCCTAGGACTTTTCCTATTTTCCCCTTAGCTATTTCCTGAGCCCCTGTTGTAAACCTCAATGAAGAAGCAGAAAATACAGGAACTTTGTATTTCTCAGCAGCTTTAAAAATAGCCATTGCATCAGCTAAAGAAGCAGCAATAGGCTTATCAATAAATACTGTTTTCCCTGATTTGAACACTTCAATTGCTTGTTCAAGGTGTAAACGTCCATCATTAGTTTCAAGAAGAATTACATCAACCTTTTTAAGTAATTCCTTAATTGAATCGACTATCTCTACTCCCTGCTTTTTAACATCCTCTATATAACCTGGGATTCTATCTGCACTTGATTTAATATCTTTACTACCATAAGGATATGCAGCTATAACTTTATATCCTACATATTGACTTCCTGCTGATGGATTATTTAATGCCTTAGTAAATGCTATACTATGGGAAGTATCCAAGCCTATTATACCCACACGTTTCTGAGTTGATTTGATATTTCCAAAGGAACTTAATGAACTAGAAAGTCCGATACCAACACCTGCAATAGCAGCAGAGTGAATAAATTTGCGACGATTAAAACTTTGTATCATATAATGTTAATTAATAAATAAGTGCGTTTACGTACCCGAATATAGTGATCATTTTATTAATGCAACCATATTATAAAGAGTAATAAATAAAAACAGAACAATTGATAAAAAATGACTCGAGATATAATTAAAAATATACAGGAATAGAAAGATAAATCAATTTCTGTAGAAGGCTGAGTTTTCTTTGGTAATGATGTCGATCGG
>JBIIWE010000108.1:0-6965 GCA_044339075.1 Daejeonella sp.
TTTTTTGCACGTGATTTTATTAAAATGGGTTTTAAAAAATAAAAATTTATGGTCTGTTTAAATAACAGTTTTAAATTTTAAAGCAAATTTGATAAGTGAATTAGATCCTTTTAAATTGAGCTTTTTACAAATATTATGTCTGTGATTTTCGACTGTTCTAATGCTGATGTTTAATTCCTGACTTATCAATAAGGAGGTCAAACCCATACCTATTTTTTTCAGAATCTTACTTTCTGCTTTGGATAAAGTTTCAATTTGTGATAATGACTTATGTTCCTCATCAGTACTTAGAGAAATGGATCCTTCTATGGTATTATTAAAATGATTGTTGTCTTTTAACTGAGATAAACGCTCTATTCTTTTTTGGATAGAATTAAATAACTCATCAAATGTGAATGGCTTGATGATATAGTCGTCGGCTCCTGAAAGCATTCCACTTCTTAGGTCTTCCTTTTCTGCTTTGGCTGTTAAAAAAATGAATGGAACATGGTTATACTGATCATTTTTTCTTATTTGTTTCAATAATTGAATACCATTCATTAATGGCATAGAAATATCGCAAATAATGACATCTGGATTAGTTTTTTTTAAAAGAAAGCCAGCTTCAAGACCATTTTTGGCCTGTGTAACCTTGAATTTCTTCAGTTCCAGAAATTGGGCGATATTCTCTCTTAATATCTGCTCATCTTCAACTAAAAGTACATTAAGCTTCCTTTGATTCATAATTCTTATTGATAAGGGAATTTAATTTTAAAAATGGACCCCTTACCTAAAACGCTAGTAAAGGATATTGAGCCACCATGCATTTCAACAAATTTCTTTACAATAACCAAACCCAGTCCGGTTCCTTGTATGTTTTCTACGTTGTTTGCTCTAAAGAACGAATTAAATATGTTTTTATGCTGATCTTGAGGAATTCCTATTCCACTATCTTTTACCTCAATGGTATAGTATTGAGTCTGATAATTTAGTCTTACTTCTGGGTCCGGCATTCCAATAGAATATTTAACAGCATTACTGATCAAGTTAATCAAAATCTGGCTCATTAATACTTTATCAATATGGCTTTTATGTTTTGTTCCGCTAATTTTTAAAATAACTTTTCTTCCATCAGAAGTGATAGCAAAATATTCATCAATGACCTTATTAATAAAGTTTTCTATATCAATTTCGTTCTTATGCAGATCAAATTTGTCCAAATTAATTCTTCCTACAGTTAATAGGTTTGACATGATCGTGGATAGTCTGGTTATCTGGCTCTCTATTTTATCCAGATGTTTCTCGATTTTTTCTTTAGGCACTACTTTATTATCAAGGAACAGTTTGATTAGATCTGAACTGGATTGAATACTTGCCAAGGGTGTTCTTATTTCATGCGATGCGATGCTTACAAACTGACTTTTTAAGTCATTTAGTTCTTTTTCCTTTAGAAGACTATTTTTAATATTCTCTTCAGCCAGCTTAAGTTGTGTAATATCATTTTCTACAAAAATGAAATTGACCAATTGATTTTTCTCATTAAAGATTGGAGTTGCATTGATCTGCATCCAATATTTGCGTCCTTTTTTACTATATATTAAAATCTCTTTAGAAAAGTCTTTTTTATCTATCATACTCTTTAAGATCCTTTGCTGTACTTTTGAATTTGTCTCAGGTCCATGAAGGAAGCCTGGGTCTTTTCCAACAACATCTTCAAGGGTATAACCAGTTATAATAGTAAAGGCTTTATTTACCCAAATAATTTTAATATCCGGATCTGTTATGATCACTATACTGCTGGTATTGTCTGCTACTATCGCAGCCCTTTCAATTCTAAGTTTCTGATTTCTTTCTTCTGTTTTGTCTCTGCAGATGCATATTAAACCACCATCAGGAAGACTAGTAAGAGTAATCTCCTGATATATAGAGCGACCATTTTTTAATATCCCCCTTGTTTCGCCAGCCCAGCGCCCATTTGCTATGATTTGAGGAAATACTTTACTCTCTAATCGTTCAATCTCATCATCCTCATACAGCATATGCCAGGAATTGCCTATAAAATCTATATTATGTTTGTATCCAAACATTTTAATGTGTGCTTCATTTACATAGATGTAATTCCCTTTTTCATCTAATACGGCTATTCCATCCATCGCATCATTCACAGCGATTGTCATTTTATCTAGGGTAGCCTCAATTTTCTTAACGGAAGTGATATCAAGGCCATATCCTAAAATCCATTTGGCTTCTCCATCAGAATCTAGTAGAGGTTGAAATATTTTGAGATGATGCTCAATTCCTTTATCTGTTTCTAATTGTTCTATAAAGGAAGTTTTCTTTTTGGCTAAAAGTAGTTTATTAAATGCAGTTCTCCTTCTGATGGCAATATCCATTGGCTTACCTCTATATTGACAATATTCAAAATCATTCTTTCCTATAAGCCAATTTCTAACCGTATCATTTGCGCAGGCAGTCTTGTTTAAGAAAATATACCGATGATTAAGATCCCATATTGCAATGTCTGCTGGAATTGTGTTTAAGATAATTTTTTGTAGATAATGGATGTTATTAAAAGAATCGAAAAAAGAATTGTTATCTGAGGATTCAATCTTGATACCTATAAAGTTTGTCTTTTTGCTTAAACCCAGTGAATTTAGATTCAAACTTACATGACCGGTGTCTCCTTTTGTAAGTATTAAATTTTTTTCGCCAGAATCATTAAATTGATTTTTCAACCATTTATTGAGAATATCCAGGGATTCTGGCTTCAGAAAAATCTGGCTGAAATCAAAAGAATTTGAACTGAAATAATCTTGAAGTACGAGATTGGTATCGAAAGTAGCATAGCCACTGAAGTTTCTAATTTCTAAGCTGGCTTTAGCAATTTTTAATTTAGAAAATTGTTTCTGAAAAGCAGTTATGTTTGATGGAAATGTTTTGATGATCACATTGCTTACCTGACCATTTAAATCAAATTCTGGAAGAAACTCTACCGTATAATATACAATGCTATTATTATTATTATTATTATTCGAGATAATAGTTGATTGTGAAATACCTGTTTTACGAACAATTTCAACAAGTGATTTTAAATTTTCAAAACTTTCGTCATCCAATGAAGCAAAACAAGCATGTTTTTTGAACTTGTCAATGTCAATATTAAGGTCAGGTTGAATGATTAATTCCACAGTATTTTGTATAAAATTTAAACTTCACTTCTAGAGTACATATCTCATTAAAAGTAAGTATAATATACTTATTTAATCAAAAAATGACACTTTTTAAGTGGATCTACTTAGTAAATTTTTCCTCATTTTGATCTATATATAAAATTTAGATGTTTTATAATCATTTCGCTAAGAAAAATCTTATAAATAAATTCACTTTGATTAAGTAATTTTTATTAATGAAGTATCCTGAATTAATTTTATTTGTGGCATAATGTACTTCAATAATATTGATAAGTATGATTGATCCTGCTTTTTTACTACCTCCATTTTAGTTGAAATGGTAAAACTGAGCATCAGGAAAAACGTTTTTTTAATAATTAATTTAATCTGTAAGAAATAATTTTACCTTTTTATTCATTTTTGAGTGCTTATACTTATTGTTAAAATGTAGTATTTATTTCATTTTTATAGTCTACTATTGAAAATTTAATATTGTTGATCCTACATCTACTGTTACTAAAAACAATTCAATAAAACTGTTGTATGAAATAATGCATTATACACTATAAAACTGCATTATTTCATATAACGTTTACTGAGAGTATTAAATTCTTTGGAATAACAAGATTCTTCAATAAAAATGGTAAGGTTACTTTCAAAATTCCGTCCGGATACTTCTCGCATCTCTAAGAAATTAAGATCCAAAATTAACTTTCGAATCGAGCTTAGCTTTAAGGCACTGGCCCAGGCTATGTTTAAAGATGGGCAGAATCATAATCGTATTGAACGATTTTACTCAACTAGTTGGGAAAAGGAAATTCTGACCAGTATAGATGAGAAATTACCCTTAAAATTGAAAGCATTTATCAATACATCGAATCTTCGACAGTTAGGTCAGGCTCGCTTATTGATTGCAATTGATGATCTTCCTGTTTCAGAAAAAATCTTCTTCATTGACAATTCAGAAGAACATTCAGGGTGGCTGGAGTTGAGTTATGAAAGTTGATTAAAGAGCCAGGAACCAGGAACCAAGAGCCAGTAACCAAGAGTCAGGAACCAAGAGCCAGGAACCAAGATTATTAAATTCTAATTTGAACTCAGCAGTATCCCCTCATACTTCATACTTCAGATAACAGACAACAGACAACAGATAACAGACAACAGATAACAGACAACAGACAACAGATAACAGACAACTGATAACTGACAACAGACAACAGATAGTAATTAGTAGTTAGTAGTTAGATAATTTAGCATCATTTCATAGCAGCACTTCATACCTCATACTTCCTACCTCATACTTCATACTTCATACCCCAGACTTCCTACCTGAATTATTCTTTGAAAAAGATCGTAAATTTTGCACCTTCATTCACTTTGCTATCAAGTGTTATTCTTCCACCAAGATCATTTATGTGGTTGTAAACTAAATATAAACCGATGCCTTTACAATCACTGACATTATGAAAGGTTTGATTCAAGCCAAATATTTTTCCTTTGACTTTTTCTAGATCGAACCCCATTCCATTGTCTGATACAATTAGTTGATTCTGCCCATTTATCCGTTTTGAAGTGATCTTGATTTCTGGAAAAATATCCGGACGAGCATATTTAATGGAGTTAGTAATTAAATTGAGAAATATGCTTTCCAGATAAGCTTTATTGAATTTTATGGTCTCCAATGTACTAAAATCAACCTTTAAGGTAGCTTTTGAATCTAGAATAATTGAATTAATTGGCACTAGAACATTATTGAGAATATCATTAAGAATAAGGTCCTCAATTTCCACATTTAATTGTTCTTTTTGAATCAAGAGATCAACTGAAACATTCACCACCTGATCAATATTTTCGGCACATTGTTTTATGAATTTCAAATATTTAAGGTTATCTGGATCTTTTATGGTCGATTTGTCAATTAGTCTAATTAAGGAAAGCAAATTTCTAATTGGTGATCTAAGATCATGTGAGGTAGTATAACTCTGCAGTTTGAGGTCATTTGTGATCTTTTTTAATTTTGCTAATTCCTGATTACGGTCTTCTTCAAGTATTTTCTTGTAGGTTATATTTTTGGCAATAGCATAGATCAATTGTTCTTTTACGGCTGGCTTTGATGTCCAGGATAACCACACAATTTTGCCATCTTTTGTAAGATATCGGTTTTCGAAATTAAATAAAGAACCCTTTATTTTGGCTGATTGCTGAGAAAGAATAGTTAGATCTCTATCTTCAAGATAGACAAATTCGTGAATAGGTTTTGCCAACAGTTCCTCATTAGTATAACCTAACAAGCGCGATACTGAGGTGTTAATTTTTTTAAAATAGCCGTCATAGCCAGCAATACAGATCAGATCTGGTGATAGTTCGAAAAATTGGTCGAACTTAAATATACCATCTGAAATTTCAGATTTCATAATCATAGAGACTTTGGTAAATGCGGCGTAAATATATGAAATTTCTCGAATTTGTAATTCTACTATGGTTCTTTTTCTGGGATTTCGCTTATTAAAAAGCTTTTTATAACAGATAAATTTCCTATGCTGAGTATCCTCTACTTGCCATAATAGGACTAAATGCTATTTGAAGATTGTTGATTAATTACACCGACTAAAGAGGAATGAAATTGGCTTTCAAATACGTACCTACTTAGGTAAATAGGCATTGAATTGAATAGTACAAAATGAATTTTTTCGAGTTATGATTTGCGAATTAATTTCAATAGTGCATGGTATGCAGGAGTAGAATTTATTTCTTCTAGTCTTTAAAAAATATAGTAAATGTAGCGCCTTCGTTAACCTTACTTTCAAGCGTTATTCTGCCACCAAGACTAGTTATGTGGTTGTATACAAGATATAATCCAATACCTTTGCTGTCGCTGACACTATGAAAAGTTTGGTTCAATCCAAATATTTTCCCTTTGATCTTTTCTAAATCGAACCCCATTCCATTGTCTGATACAATTAATTGATTCTGCCCATTTATCCGTTTTGAAGAGATTCTGATTTCTGGAAAAACATCCGGACGAGCATATTTAATGGAATTACTAATTAAATTGAGAAAAATGCTTTCCAAATAAGCTTTATTGAATTTTATGGTCTCCAATGCACTAAAGTCAACTTTTATAGTAACATTTGAATCTTTTATAATTGACTTAATTGGCTTTAGAACATTATTGAGAATGATATTTAAATTTAGTTCTTCTATTTCAATATTAATTTGATCTTTTTGTATCAATTGATCAACCGAATCATTCACTGCCTGACTAATGCTTTCGGCAGATTGTTTTATGAAGTCCAGGTATATTAGAATATCAGGATCTGTTATTTTTGATTGATCTATTAATTTGATTAAGGAAAGTAAATTTCCAATGGGTGATCTAAGGTCATGTGAGGTAGTATAACTAAGCTGTTTCAGATCTTTATTGACCTTAGTTAAATTTGCTAATTCCTGGTTACGGTCTTCATCAAGTATTTTCTTATAAGTTATATTTTTAGCAATTGCATAGATCAATTGATCTTTCTGAATTGGCATGGACGTCCAGGATAGCCATACTATATTTCCAGTTTTTGTAATGTATCGATTCTCGAAATTTAACAAGGGACCATGTAGTCTGGCAGTCTTCTGCGATAATATGGTAATATTTAAATCCTCAGGATGTACAAGATCCGTAATAGGCATGGTCAGGAGTTCCTCATTTGTATAGCCTAACAAGCTTGAAACAGCAGGATTGATTCTTTTAAAATAGCCGTCAAAGCCAGCAATACAAAGTAAATCAGGTGAAAGTTCGAAAAAATGTTCGAACTTATAAATTATCTC
>JBIIWE010000109.1:0-6934 GCA_044339075.1 Daejeonella sp.
AATTACATGAACATCAGAGTAGAATACGATATTGTTCCCGGAAAACATATTGTTGATGTAGGAATTGGAAACTCCTTTCAAATGAAAGAAATAGAAGTAAAGCAAGGTGAATCGAAGATTATAACTATCAATCCAAGTGCAAATTATAAACTGGGTTTGGGAATCATGATTGGTATTGCAGCCATCGGAATAATTATTCCAATATTGATATTGAAGAAATTTTCAATACTGATGTTATTACCATTGATAACATTGGCCTTTTTCAGAAAAAGGCAGTTTATTGATAGTTTTGCCTTAACCTGTACTGAATAAAGCTTAAGCACAAAGAAATTCAATAATTAAGGCCTCATGGGTATAAAAACTGAACAAAGGCTGGCCGACAAGCATTCATTTTAAAAAAACTGTTCCCAACTAAATAAATTTTTCTAAATTTGCAGGCTCAATTGGCGTGCTTTGAAATCATTACAAGAATATAGCATTCCGTTTACCGGATTAAAGCCTGGAGTTCATCAGTTTGAATTCGGGGTAGATGATTCCTTTTTTAAGGAGTTTGAATACTCTCTGGTAAAAAGCGGAAAACTCAAGGTTGACCTTGAACTGGAAAAGCAGGAAACAATGATGATCCTGCAATTTCATATCTATGGTGGAATAAAATTGGGATGTGATGTATGTTTAGCCGATTATCCTTATCAGGTAGATTTTAAGGAAAGGCAGATTGCTAAATTAAACGGAAACGAAGATCTGGAGGATGATACCGAAGAGATCGTTGTTTTAAAGCGAAGTGAAACGGAGATCAATGTAGCTACTCTGATCTATGAATTTATTACTCTGGCGGTGCCTTATATCAGCCGCTGTGAAGATGAAGGAAATGCAGAATGGTGTGATCGTGAGATGATTGCAAAACTGGAGCAGCTTGCACCGGGACCAAAAGAAGAAATTGAAGATGCTGATCCAAGATGGGAAGCGTTAAAGAACATAAAAAAGTAAATTAATACATAGGAACAAATGGCACATCCAAAACGGAAAATATCCAAATCAAGAAGAGATAAAAGAAGAACACACTACAAAGCAGAAGCTCCGGGTTTAACAACCTGTCAGACTACTGGTGCTGTTCATTTACCTCACCGTGCGTATACAGTTGATGGCAACTTGTATTATAACGGAAAAATGGTGATTGAAAACACCTCTATTGCCTAAGTTACCTTTCTAAGATGAAGATCGGCTTAGATATAATGGGTGGAGATTTTGCTCCCAAAGCAGCAGTTTTGGGTGCTATTGCAGCTCAAAAAAGCTTATCAGCAAACCAGACCCTTGTTCTATTTGGCGATAAGGCTCAAGCCTTACCATTTCTCGCTGAAGAGGGCGTGAGTCCGGATATTTTCGAGTTTGTTCATACCACAGAAATGATTGGTATGGGTGAACATGGAACAAAATCTGTACTTCAAAAGCCTAATTCAAGCATCAGTCTGGGTTTTCAGTATCTGAAAGATGGCAAAATAGATTCATTTGCTTCTGCAGGAAATACCGGAGCTATGCTCGTTGGTGCTATTTTTAGCGTCAAACCTGTACCAGGTGTTATCCGTCCGGCAGTTGCAACAAACGTTCCTAAATTAGGATCCGGCTTTGGAATCATGCTGGATGTAGGTGCTAATGCCGACTGTAAGCCTGAAGTTTTGGCTCAGTTTGGTATTTTAGGCAGTTTATATGCTGAACATGTATACCATATTCAGAATCCCAAAGTGGGACTAATGAATCTGGGTGAAGAGGAAGAGAAAGGCAATGTACTTACTCAATCAACATTCCCGCTTTTAAAGAAAACTGACATTAATTTTATTGGTAATATTGAAGGACGGGATTTGTTCAATGACAAAGCAGATGTTATAGTCTGTGATGGATTTACAGGTAATGTCATGTTAAAATTAGCCGAAACTTTTTATATTCTCACTCTCAAAAAAGGATTTAAAGATGAATTCTTTGACCGTTTCAATTACGAACAATATGGAGGCAGCCCTATTTTAGGTGTTAATGCCCCTGTTCTAATTGGCCACGGTATCTCCAGTCCGGAAGCAATTAAAAATATGGTACTTTTATCTCGAACAATGATTGAAACACAGTTCGTTGATAAAATCAAAGAAGCTTTTAAATAATTAGTTCCAATTTATTATGTCTAAAGTCCACGCTGCAATAACAGCCGTAAATGCCTACGTTCCTGAATATGTTTTAACGAATAAGGAACTGGAAGGAATGGTTGAAACCAATGATGAGTGGATAGTAAGCCGAACAGGTATTAAAGAACGCCGGATTCTGAAAGGAAACCTTGGCACATCAGATATGGCTACTCATGCTGTTGAAGGTTTACTTAAAAAGCGTGGAATTAAAGCCGAAGAGATCGATCTAATTATTTTCTGCACCACTACACCAGACATGGTGTTTCCAGCTTCCGCAAATATTCTTGCTCATAAAATCGGTGCTGTGAATGCGTGGGGATATGATCTAAATGCAGCCTGTTCAGGCTTTCTTTATGGATTAGCTACAGGATCTCAATTTATTGAAACTGGCAAACATCAGAAAGTGCTGGTCGTAGGTGGAGATAAAATGTCATCGATCATCAATTATAAAGACCGAACAAGCTGTATTATTTTTGGCGACGGCTGCGGAGCTGTACTGTTGGAGCCGAATACCGAAGGCTATGGAGTGATCGATTCTATTCTGAAAAGTGATGGTTCTGGCGGTTCTTATCTATGTCAAAAAGCCGGGGGGTCACTTCGGCCTGCGAGCCATGAAACAGTAGATAATGATGAGCATTTCCTTCATCAGGAAGGGCAGGCAGTATTTAAATTTGCTGTAACCAATATGGCCGATGTCGCTGCCGAAATAATGGATAGAAATAATCTTACTTCCGAAAATGTAGATTGGCTGGTTCCACATCAGGCAAATAAAAGAATCATCGATGCCACCAGCAACCGCTGCGGTATAGATTCTGACAAGGTGATGATCAATATCGAAAAATACGGTAATACCACAAATGGAACAATACCTTTATGTTTGTGGGAATGGGAAAGTAAACTAAAAAAAGGAGACAATCTGGTTTTAGCTGCCTTTGGAGGTGGATTTACCTGGGGTTCCTTGTATCTTAGGTGGGCTTACTAAAAAAACCAGATGCATTTATTAATATTTTTATTATAATTATAAAATAAAATCCAAAACCTAAATCAAACAAAATGGATATTAAACAAATTCAGGAACTTATAAAATTTGTTTCCAGATCTGGAGTAAATGAAGTTTCTATTGAACAGAAAGAGTTTAAAATTACCATAAAAACCAACCAGCCACCAACATATGTAACAGGTGCTCCGGCTCAAGCCGCGCCTCAATTACAGGCTGCTCCGGCTATTCTTGCAACAGCAACAAGCGTTGCAGAACCAATCGCTGCTGCACCAGCTAAAGAAGATACTTCTTCCTATCTCACTATAAAATCACCAATGATCGGCACATTTTACCGTTCTGCTAGTCCGGATAAGCCAATATTTGTAAATGTAGGCGATGAGGTAAAAGCTGGTCAGGTAGTATGTATCATTGAAGCAATGAAGCTTTTCAACGAGATCGAATCTGAAGTTTCAGGTCGTATCGTTAAAATCTTGGTTGATAATGCTAGTCCGGTAGAATATGACCAGCCTTTATTTTTGGTTGAGCCTATTTAATTTGAAGATCCGTAAGTTGAGATTTACAGTTTAAGGTATCTGTACCTATCCTACTGTTAGATCTGCATTTTCACAATCCTCAAATTTTCAAAAGAAAAAACTATGTTTAAAAAAATACTAATTGCAAATCGTGGTGAAATAGCCCTTCGGATCATCCGTACCTGTAAGGAAATGGGCGTAAAAACCGTAGCAGTTTATTCAACTGCAGATCGCGATAGTTTACATGTTCGTTTTGCCGATGAAGCTGTTTGTATCGGGCCACCAGCAAGTAAGGATTCTTACCTGAGCATACCTAATATTATTTCAGCAGCCGAGTTAACCAATGCCGACGCTATCCACCCGGGTTACGGTTTCTTATCTGAGAATGCTAAATTTTCGGCAATCTGTAATGAATATGGGATCAAATTCATCGGCGCTACCGCAGATCAGATCAATGGAATGGGTGATAAAGCTTCTGCAAAGGAAACGATGAAACTAGCTGGAGTACCCACAATACCTGGATCTGAGGGACTCTTAAGTACTATAAAAGAAGGAATTAAAATAGCCAACGAAATAGGATATCCGATCATACTAAAAGCCACAGCAGGTGGTGGAGGTCGTGGTATGCGGATCGTGTGGAAAGATGAAGAGTTTGAACCCGCATGGGATTCGGCACGCCAGGAATCGGCAGCGGCATTTGGAAATGACGGACTTTACCTAGAGAAATACGTTGAAGATCCAAGACATATTGAGATTCAGGTAATTGGCGATCAATATGGAAAGGTATGCCATTTATCAGAACGTGATTGCTCAATACAAAGACGCCATCAGAAACTGGTTGAAGAATCTCCTTCTCCATTCATGACACCAGAACTCAGAGAGAAAATGGGCGAAGCTGCAATTAAAGGCGCTATGGCTGTGAATTATGAAGGTGCCGGAACTGTAGAATTTTTGGTCGATAAGCACCGAAATTTTTATTTCATGGAAATGAATACCCGTATTCAGGTAGAACATCCTGTTACAGAAGAAGTTATCAACTTTGACCTGATCAAAGAACAGATCAAAGTAGCTTCAGGAATTCCAATTTCAGGAAAGAATTATATTCCAGAGATGCATGCGATTGAGTGTCGTATCAATGCAGAAGATCCATTTAACAACTTCAGACCATCACCTGGATTAATCACTAACTTCCATTCACCTGGCGGACATGGAGTTCGTGTTGATACTCATGTGTATGCAGGATATCATATCCCACCAAATTACGATTCAATGATCGCTAAACTGATCTGCGTAGCACAAACACGTGAAGAAGCAATTTGTACCATGGAACGTTCATTAAGTGAGTTTGTAATTGAAGGAGTGAAGACTACCATTCCTTTTCATTTACGATTGATGAAAGACCCTAATTTCCGTGCAGGAAATTTTACAACCAAGTTTATGGAGAGTTTCGACCTGAGTGAAATAAGAAGTACTTTATATGATGCTGGTTAACAGCAAATACCAGTAAAATTCGTGAATTTTGAAGCCAATTGTCACAATTAAATTGATGCTTATTAAATATCTGCTAAATACCATTCTAAAATCAAATAGAATGGTATTTTTGTTTTCAAATTATGAGTAAAAAACGTACTGACCTAGTTAAGGCTATCACAGAAAAAGGAAAAACTATTGAAGCCGAAATGTCTTTTTTTGATCATCTAGATGTCCTTCGAGGACATCTGATCCGTGCATCAATAGCCATAGTAAGTTTCACTATTCTGGCATTCACCTATTACGACTTTATTTTTGATGAGATCATCATGGGTCCTGGTCGTACCGATTTCTGGACTTATAAAATGATGTGTGCCGCAACAGAAAAATTCAATCTAGGTGCTGATTTCTGCGTAAAAAAACTAAGCTTTAACATTATTAACACCGAATTAGGCGGACAATTCACCTTACAGCTAAATTCCTCTCTGATGATAGGAATTGTTTTAGGTGTACCCTACCTTCTTTTTGAGGTATGGCGCTTTGTTAAACCCGCATTGCACGAGAACGAACGCAAATCTGCAACCGGATTTGTATTCTGGGCATCTTTACTGTTTATTATAGGTTTGATGTTCGGTTATTATATAATCGCCCCCTTATCCATTAACTTTTTATCCAACTACGAAGTCAGTTCGATCATAAATAACCAGATTACGATCGCCTCTTATTTTTCAGTAGTTGCCACATTAACTATTGGTGCAGCGGTAACATTTGAATTACCGATCGTTATTTATATACTTTCCAAGCTTGGGATCATGACACCAGAGTTTATGAGGTCATCCCGAAGATATGCAACAGTGATCATTTTGATCATTGCAGCGATTGTAACGCCTACACCTGATTTGGTAACGATGCTTACGGTTAGTTTCCCGCTATTCTTGCTATACGAAGTAAGTATTTATGTTTCAGCTCGCGTGGCAGCGAACAAAAAGAAAGCGGAAATTGAATTTTACAAGAATGATTGATATAAACTCAAAAAACAATGACTAAAAATATCAGTATAGCCATAGGGGCAGATCATGCGGGTTTTGAATATAAAAGTATGATCATCGATTTTCTGAAGGATTATACCATCAAGGACTTTGGAACCTACAGTACTGACTCTGTTGACTACCCAGACTTTGCGCATCCTGTTGCCAATGCAGTTGAGAAATCAGAATATACAATAGGTATTCTTATCTGCGGAAGTGCGAATGGTGTTGCCATGACAGCCAATAAACATCAGGGAATCAGGGCAGCTATTTGCTGGAATGAAGAGCTTGCAGAACTTGCAATAACTCATAACAATGCAAACATCCTTTGTTTACCTGCGAGGTATATCACAAAGGAGGAAGCAAAGAATATCTGCATGAAATTTATCAATTCAGAATTTGAAGGCGGCAGACATTCAAACAGGGTGGGCAAAATTTCCTGTTAACCAATTAAAACTAACCAATAAATATATGATTCTAAAACAATTACTATGGGTAATACTCGTGGCGGTTATTTCCGTTCAGGGTTTTGCTCAGGATCCGAATGCACAGAAATTTGCAGGACAGATCACTGCAAAAAAAGCCAAAAAACATCTGAGCATTCTTGCTTCAGATAAATTTGAAGGTAGAGAGACCGGAAAACGCGGTGCTGAAATGGCTGCTGCTTACATCGCAAATGAATTCAAAAAACTGAAATTAACAGCCCCTGTAAATGGTTCCTATATTCAGAACGTACCCTTTGAAGTAACATCCTTC
>JBIIWE010000110.1:0-6882 GCA_044339075.1 Daejeonella sp.
TTTCTGATCATTAGATTGAATCAGATTTCTTTATGTTCGATATACTTATTCCGGCCCAACCAAGTGGCCGAAGAAATAAAAAAACGTTTGGATAATGTTTCTGTTTCGACTGATTAGGTAAGATCAGAGTTAATCAAAGTCAATATTACATTACTGGAGTTTCGTTTAATCCAGACTTATTCGATTCTGCTGGACAGGAAGAAATGAAGAGTTATTGGTTAGGGCAATTTACAAGGTGATTGAACGGGCAGAAAATGTAAAATCCGAGAGAAGCAGGAAACTACCCGAAACATGATGGGTTGCCTCGGAAGTTTATTTGGGAATAAATGCAATTTGTTTTCTATCAGATTACAGTACCATTAGGTATAACCGCCATTTTTTTAACAACAACGATTCCATCTTTTATGGTGTGGGTTTTAAAATCACCATCATTTAGGTGTGGTCCCCCATTGATCCGGACATCATTTCCAATAAAACAGTTTTTATCAATAATGGCATTTTTGATATAACATCGTTCCCCAATTCCCATAACTGGAATTTTGGCCTCATTAGCCTCATTAAGTTCACTGAGGGTTTGATAGCGATCGCCACCCATAACATAACTGTTCACAATGGTAGTTCCTGTTCCTATTCTGGTTCTAATACCGATCACGGTACGTTCAATCCGACTTGCATTGATGATACATCCATCAGCAATAACAGTCTTCTCTAGAGTTGTTCCTGAAATTTTTGAGGGAGGCAGCATTCTTGCTCTGGAGTAGATAGGTCTCTTGTCAAACAGATTAAATTCAGGGATATTATCGGTCAAGCCAATATTTGCTTCAAAAAAGGAGTGGATATTACCGATATCTGTCCAATACCCTTCGAACTGATAACTGATCACTTTATGATCAACAAGCGATTGGGGAATAATTTCTTTTCCGAAATCTGTTCTTGTATTATTCTCCAGCAATTCAAAGAGTAATTTTTTATTGAATATGTAAATTCCCATAGAAGCCAGATATTCTTTACCACTTTTCTTTATTTTTTCTCCTACATCTGATTTCCATTCCGGCAGTAATTCTTTCTTAGGCTTTTCAATAAATGAGGTGATCAGGTTATTTTCATCTGCCTTTAAAATTCCAAAATCACTTGCATCCCGGGCGTTTACAGGTATGGTAGCAATGCTAATATCCGCACCGCTTTCTTCATGATTTCTAACCATTTCTTCAAAATCCATCTGATACAATTGATCACCTGAAAGAATCAGTACGTAATCACATTCATGCTGAACCAGATGATTAAGGCTCTGTCTTACCGCATCTGCAGTGCCCTGAAACCAGGTACTATTGCCCGGAGTTTGTTCAGCAGCAAGAATATCTACAAAGGCATGACTGAAAAAACTGAAATGATAGGTGTTTTTTATGTGTTTGTTTAGTGAAGCAGAGTTGAATTGGGTAAGAACAAAAATTCTTTCAATTCCGGAATTCAGACAATTTGAAATAGGAATATCTACTAAACGGTACTTTCCGGCTATTGGTACTGCCGGTTTGGAACGAGTATCGGTTAAAGGATACAGACGCGAACCTTGTCCGCCGCCCAGTACTACTGATATAACTTTAGAATTCATGTTAATTGGTCATTAAGCTTTTATATAATTCTATATATTCATTTGCTGATCTATCCCAGGAAAAATCAATGGACATCATTTTAGTTCTTATTTCTGTCATTCTTCTGGAATCAGAATAAATGTCTAGTGCTCTGCCGATGACATGGGTTAAACCATCAATGGAGAGTTCATCAAATGTTAAACCGTATCCATTTTTAGCTTTAAGATCGATCACTGTATCTTTTAAACCACCTGTTTTATGTACTACCGGAATTGTGCCATATCGCATAGCATATAGTTGGTTTAATCCGCAAGGCTCAACTCTTGACGGCATCAACAGAAAGTCTGCACCAGCATAGATTCGATGTGAAAGTTCCTCATCATAACCAATATAGACCCCATAATGTTTTTTATGTTTTGAAGAAAGTTCCTTTAATATTTTTTCTGTTGCTGGGTCTCCTGTTCCGAGTATCAGAAAATTTAATTTTCCTTTATAACGTTCTAGGCATGAAGAAATGGCTTCGGGCAAAAGATCAGCGCCTTTTTCTCCAACAAGCCTACCTATAAACACAACCAGCGGCTTATTTGTTGTTAAACCAAATTCTTTACAGAGCTGTTTTTTATTTTCTTTTTTGCCCGAATCTACTGTTGATGCTGAATAGTTTTTAACTATCATGCAATCATTTTGCGGATCCCAAACCTGGGTATCAATTCCGTTTATTATACCTACTCCTTTATCTTTTTCCATTTGGAAAAGCTTTTCAAGGCCGTTTGAATGATAAGATAGCTCTTCCAGATAACTTGGTGAGACTGTTGTGAATTTCCAACAGCATTTTACTGAAGCTGCTAGTGAGTTAATGCAATTTGCCCAGTCTAGCAGCCCGGTCTTACTCAGATCAATTCCTGGCAGATATCCAACCTTGTCCCAACCAAACCAGCCCTGATACTGTCCATTATGGATCGTACATACAGTTGGAATAGATGCAAGAGATTTAAAAGAGCTGGAATGCGAAACTAAAAATGGGATAAGCCCTGTATGGTGATCATGGCAATGAATTATATCAGGTTTAATTCCCGATTTAGTTATCCAGTCCAAGTAGCATAGCTGAAAGCTGATGAACTGTTCTATTTCATCCGGATAACAATAAATTTCCTGACGATCAAGTAGTCCCGGAATATGAATGAGATACAGATCAAAACCCAGTTTTCTGGTGCTTTCTTTCAGGATGCTGTATTTAATAGTTTTGATACCAATTTTGATGCTCGATTTAAATTCAAGGTCAAAGGTGTTTTCTCTGACAAATTTGCGATCGTAATAGGGTAAAACAACAGAAGCATGTAGTCCAGCTTCGCAAAGATATTTGGGGAGGGCACCAACAACGTCACCTAGTCCTCCGACTTTGGCTACAGGGTAGCATTCTGCGCTGAGGTGCATTACATTCATAAATAATCGTAATTAATTGAAAAATGAATTTAATAAATCTTAAGCACAAAAATGAATTATAAGCCCTAATTCATTTTAATTAAAATTAAAAAAATTAATGCGCTTCAAGCCAGTTACTACCTTCCCCAACTTCTACCAGAATGGGTACTTTCATGTCAATTGCATTTTTCATGCGGTCTTCAATGATCTTTTTCATGATCTCAGTTTCAGATTTCGGCACATCGAACACTAATTCGTCATGTACCTGCATGGTCATTTTAGAATTCAGCTTCTGGTCGATTATATCCTGATGAATTCGGATCATAGCGATTTTGATCATATCTGCAGCAGAGCCCTGTATCGGGGCATTTATCGCATTTCGCTCAGCAAAACCGCGTACCGTTTGGTTTGCTGAATTTATATCTCTCAGGTAACGTCTTCTGCCCATGATTGTTTCAACATATCCATTTTCTCTGGCAAAGTTCATCGTATCATTCATATACTTCTTAATTCCGGGATAGGTATTAAAGTAGTTATCAATTATTTCACCTGCCTCTTTTCTTGGGATACCCAGATTTTGGGAAAGTCCAAATGCAGATTGTCCGTAAATAATCCCAAAATTTACGGCTTTTGCATTTCTTCTTTGGGTAGAGCTTACCTCTTCCAGACTAATGCCATAAACCTTTGCTGCCGTTGCGGTGTGAATATCATGGCCCTGAACAAAGGCTTCCATCATGTTTTCATCCTTGCTGATCTCTGCAATTATCCTCAGTTCGATCTGGGAATAATCGGCCGAAAGTAAAACATGGTCTTTATCTCTGGGTATAAAAGCTTTTCTTACTTCTTTACCCCGTTCGGTGCGCACTGGAATATTTTGCAGGTTGGGGTTATTTGAGCTTAATCTTCCGGTGGCGGCAACAGCTTGATTGTAGGAAGTATGAATTCGGCCTGTTTTCTTATTGATCATTTGTGGCAATGCATCCACATAGGTTGATTTGAGCTTTTGAAGCTGCCTGAAATCAAGAATATCGGCAACAATATCACTTTTGTTTGCTAGCCTGGTTAGTACATCTTCACCGGTTTGGTACTGGCCTGTCTTTGTTTTCTTTGCTTGGGGGTCCAGCATAAGTTTATCAAAAAGCACTTCTCCCAGTTGTTTTGGGGATGCGATATTAAATTTTACTCCGGCTTTTTCATAAATGGTTTTTTCAAGTAGTTTCAGATCAGTTTCCAGAGTTTTTGAAAACTCTATGAGCGCATTTTGATCTATTTTTACACCTTCACGCTCAATGTCAGCCAGTACATAAATCAGCGGATTTTCGATTTCAACAGCTAATTTCCATGCATTTACAGATTTAAGAATAGGCTCGAAGGTATTTTTTAGCTGAAGGGTAATGTCAGCATCTTCGGCTGCATACTCCTTAACCAGTTCAACATCAATATCCCTCATACTTCCCTGATTTTTGCCTTTCTGGCCGATCAGGCTTGTGATACTAACTGGGCTATATTGAAGATAGTTTTCAGCAAGGAGGTCCATGTTATGACGGGAATCCGGATCGATCAGGTAATGTGCCAGCATGGTGTCAAACAGCTCACCCTGAACATGAATACCATACCAGTTCAGTACAAGGATATCGTATTTTAAATTTTGGCCGATTTTGGAAATTTGAGCATTTTCAAGTACGGATCTGAATTCATTTAATGTATTTAGACAATCAGTTTGATCTGCAGAGAAGGGTATATACCAACCTTCGCCTGGTTTGATACTGAATGACATGCCTACCAGTTCACAATTGTTTGCATCCAGACCTGTTGTTTCAGTGTCAAAACAGAAAGATTTTTGAGAGGCTAACAAAGTGATGAGGGATGCTCTTTTTTCAAAGGTATCAGCCAGATTATAATGATGAGCGGTGTTTTGAATATTTTTAAAAATTACTGGAGCATCGGTATAGTTTGAATCAGTTCTGCTATTTTCAGAGGAACTATTCTGCAAATAGTTACTTCCGAAAAGATCCATTTGACCGTTTGCTGAGCCAGTCTTAACTTCAGCAACATTGAAGTCTTCTCCAAACACTCGCCGACCAAGCGTGCGAAACTCCAGTTCAGCAAAAAGAGCCTCTAATACTTCACGATTGGGTTGGTCAACATGTAATGCATCAACATCCAGATCAACTGGGGCATTGAGTAGAATTGTTGCCAGTTTCTTAGAGATCAGACCCTGCTCTGCAAAATTTTCAACATTCTCCCTTAATTTGCCTTTTAGCTCATGGCTATTTTTAATGATATTTTCTATTGAACCATATTGTTTGATCAGCAGTTTTGCTGTTTTTTCACCAATTCCAGGTATTCCCGGGATATTGTCAACTGCGTCTCCCCATAGCCCAAGAATATCGATGACTTGTTCAATATGGTCTATTTCCCATTTTTCAAGGATCTCTTTTACGCCTAGAATTTCCATTCCATTACCCATTCTTGCGGGCTTATAAATGAAAATATTTTCTGAAACTAGCTGACCAAAATCCTTATCGGGGGTCATACAGTAGACAGTAAAGCCTTCTTTTTCGGCTTTTTTAGCTAATGTTCCAATCAGGTCATCGGCTTCATATCCATCAGAAAAAATTACCGGGATATTAAAGCCTTCGATTAATCTGACGATGTAAGGAATGGCTGCCGACAGATCTTCTGGCATTGCCTCACGGTGTGCTTTATAGGCAGCAAAATCAGTGTGACGCTCAGTGGGAGCTGAAGTGTCAAATACCACGGCCATGTGACTTGGATTTTCCTTTTTCAAAACCTCCAGAAGGGTGTTTGTGAATCCCATGATTGCTGATGTATTCAATCCTCCAGAAGTGAATCTAGGATTTTTGCTAAGGGCGAAATGAGCCCGGTATATTAATGCAAATGCATCTAAGAGAAATAGTTTTTTCATTTGAATAGTGGTCTTTTTGAGGTAAAACACCTCTGATTTTTATCTGGCTATGCAGCCATCAATATGGTCATTTATCATTCCTGTAGCTTGCATATGAGCATAACAGATGGTGGTGCCAAAAAATTTAAAGCCTCTTTTTTTCATATCTAAACTGATGCGGTCTGAAAGCTCAGTTCTTGCCGGAGCATTCTTATGATCTGTCCAGGTATTTATTATTGGTTTTTTATCTGGTAAAAATCCCCAGATATAATTTGAAAATGATCCAAATTCTTGCTGAATTCCCAAAAATAATCTGGCATTGCTAATGGCAGAATTTACCTTCAGCCTGTTTCTTATTATTCCTTCATCCTTTAATAATCGTTCAACATCTTCTTCTGTGAATTCTGCTACTTTTTGAGCGTCGAAATTCGCAAAAGCTTTTCTGTAATTTTCGCGTTTTTTTAAAACAGTAATCCAGCTTAAACCTGCTTGCGCACTTTCCAGAATAAGAAATTCAAACAAAGTTTGATCATCATAAGCAGGTTTGCCCCATTCCTCGTCATGATAACGGACATATAAGGGATCTGTACCACACCAGGCACATCTGATTATATTTTTATTTAGATCCAATTTTAAGATTCATTTAGACAATAGAAAGCTAATTAATTTCAGCCATAGTTCAAATTTGAATTAACTGTTCAATTCTTCCCAATATTCAAGTGCTCTGCGGTAGTGTGGAATAACGATGGATCCACCAACCAAATTTGCAATCATAAAGATCTCATTCATCTCATCAGAACTGACTCCCTCATTATGGCATTTTCCAAGATGGTATTTGATACAATCATCGCAACGTAAAACCATTGATGCAACAAGACCGAGCATTTCCTTTGTTTTTACATCCAGTGCCCCATCGGCATATGTTGTTGTATCAAGTGCAATGAAGCGTTTAATATTGGTATC
>JBIIWE010000111.1:0-6877 GCA_044339075.1 Daejeonella sp.
ACCCTGATAAAATATTAAATAAGCCGGCAGAATTTATTTTCTTGCCGGCTTTATTTTTTGAAGTAGTTTAGGAGCGAAATTGCCTGACTCTTGTTTAATACTTCCAGTAATTCTGCTTCTGTAGATTCCCGTATTTTTTTTACAGATTTGAAATGCCTTAATAGCTTTTCTGCTGTTGCTCTTCCAATACCGGGTATATTTTCTAGTTCAGTTGCTAAGGTGGCCTTATTTCGTTTCTTTCTGTGGAAGGTAATGCCAAAGCGGTGCGCTTCATCCCTGAGTTGTTGTATGATCTTTAAGGTTTCCGATTTTTTGTCCAAATACATTGGATATTGGTCTCCAGGATAATACAGCTCCTCTAAGCGTTTGGCAATGCCTATGATTGTAACCTCTTTCTCTATCCCCAATTTTTTCAGACTTTTTATTGCAGATGAGAGTTGTCCTTTACCACCATCAATGATAATTAATTGTGGAAGTGTTTCTTCTTCATCCAGCATTCTCCGATATCTTCTGAATACTGCTTCCTCCATCGTTGCAAAATCATCAGGCCCTTCAACTGTTTTAACATTAAAGTGCCGATAATCTTTCTTAGAAGGTTTGGTATCCTTAAAAACTACGATCGCTGATACAGGAAATTTACCCTGGAAATTTGAATTGTCAAAACATTCGATATGTCTTGGTAACTGATTGAGGCGCAAGTCTTTCTTCATCTGTTCCAGCAAACGGTCGGTTCTTAATTCCGGATTTAACTTTTCATACTGATCCAGTTTTTCGCGTTTGAAAAATATCACATTCTTCTGAGATAGTTCAAGTAATTTTTTCTTCTCGCCCAGTTTCGGCACTATAAATTTGATTCCGGAGTCGGGAAGATCTACATCAAAGGGTACGATGATCTCTTTCGAATGGCTATCAAATCTGGTTCTGAATTCGGTAATGGCTATACTTAAAAGTTCTTCGTCGGTTTCATCCAATCGTTTTTTCATCTCCAGGGTTTGGGTTTGAATAACAGTACCATTCATTACTTTCAGAAAGTTAACAAATGCATGTTTTTCGTCTGTTGCGATGCTGAAAACGTCAACATCGGTAATGGATGAATTGACAATGGTTGATTTACTCTGGTAATGGTCCAGAAGATCATATTTAGTCTTCAGTTTGTGTGACAGCTCAAAATTTAGCTCTGCAACTGAATCATCAAGTTGTTTCCTTAGCCTTTTGATCACTGCACCTGTTTTTCCATTCAGGATATCTTTTATTTCTGAAATGCTCTGATCATAGTCCTCCTCATTTTGAAAAGCTTGGCATGGACCCTTGCAATTACCAATCTGATATTCAAGGCATACCCTGAATTTTCCAGCATTGATATTTTCAAGTGAAAGGGGCAAACTACATGTTCTTAATGGATATATCTCTTTGATCATCCCAAGTATGGTATGCATCATGCCAACAGAAGCATAGGGGCCAAAATAGGTTGATCCGTCTCTTATGATCTTTCTGGTCCAGAAAATACGCGGAAATTTTTCATTTTTGACGATGATCCAGGGATATGTTTTATCATCCTTTAACAAGATATTATACCTTGGCTGATGTTTTTTTATCAGGCTATTTTCCAATAACCAGGCATCGATCTCAGTATCAACAATGGTAAAAGTTACTTTTTTAACCTTACTTACCAGGACTCTGGTCTTGGCATTTATCCGAAAATTATCTTTATTGAAATAGGAAGAAACTCTGTTCTTAAGATTTTTTGCCTTTCCAATGTAGATCAATTCTTCAGATTCAGACCAAAACTGATATACCCCGGGTTTTTGGGGTATATTTTTAAGGTCAGATCGGTAATCAAATTTTTTCATTGGGGGTATGATCAGATAAGGGTCTGGCTTCCTGCTTAAAAGCCAAGTTTTTTATCCAGTTCAGATTCTCCTGTTTGCTGCTGTGTATAGGCTCCACAGTCGATGGTAGTTGTAATGCCTCCCTTAGGTAGGGGGAAATCGCCTTTGGTATATTTTAAAGTAGGATCCGCATACACCTTTTGCATATAGAGCGCAAATATTGGAAGTGCTGTATTGGCACCTTCTCCAAAATTTGTTGAACTGAAATGAATCGCTCTGTCTTCGGCACCTGTCCACACACCTGTTACCAGTTCGGGAGTAATTCCCATAAACCAGCCATCTGAATTATTTTGGGTAGTTCCAGTTTTACCACCAATTGGGTTTGTTAGTTTGTATTTCCATCCTAATCTTACCCCAGTACCTTCTTTAACTACAGCTTTAAGCATATCCGTCATTACATAGGCAGTTTGTTCATCCAATACAACTTTGATCTTTGGTCTGCGTTCATAAATAACGTTCCCATTCTTGTCCTCAATACGCAGAAGATAGATAGGTTCTGTCCAAACTCCGTGGTTCACAAAGACAGAATAGGCTCCAACCATATCATATACCGAAGCATCAAATGAACCTAGGCAAATTGACGGAACTGCAGGAACATCGCTGGTTATTCCCATGTTCTTTGTAAGAGTTGCAACTGCAGTCTGCCCTACCTGTTTCATCATGTAGGCGGTTACATAGTTTTGGGAATTTGCCAATGCCTTTTTCAGAGTTAGGTTGCCAGGTATTGGATTATATGCTTTTGGAGTCCAGACCGTGCCATCGCCTGCATCTATACTTACAGGTTCATTTGCTACGGTATAGCAAGGCGAAAAACCTCCATTACCAATAGCAACGGCATAGGTAAAAGGCTTAGCAGTAGAACCTACCTGCCTGGTACCCATTTTTACCTGATCATATTTGAAATGGGTGAAGTTAGTTCCGCCTACCCATGCCCGAATATAGCCGGTTTGAGGCTCCATTGACATAAGGGAATTACGAAGCATCAGTTTATAGTATTTGATGGAATCGAGTGGCCGCATGAGTGTATCTATTTCTCCTCGCCAGCTGAAAATACTCATACGAGCTGGTGTCCTGAAATTCTGTAGGATCTCCTCTTCCGTTTTTCCTTCTGCTTTTAATTGCTGATATCTGTCTGAGCGACGCATTCCCTGATCGATAAGACTCTTGGCCTCTTTGAAATTAAAGGGGTCGCGACCTTTCCATGAGTTGTTGAACTGTACTTGCAGTGTTTTAAGATATTCCTGCTGCGACTGTTCAGCATAATTCTGCATGTGTGAATTCAAGGTGGTGTAGATCTTTAAACCGTCTCTGTCAAGATCATACGGTGTACCATCAGCTTTGTAAATAGAATTCTCTTCCAGGGTTAGCTGAATATCTTTCTTTAATACAGCCCTGAAGTAAGGTGCTGAACCTTCGTTATGATCTGAAGGATTAAATACAAGCTTCAATGGTATTGTTTTTAGACGTTCTTCTTCTGCATCACTGATGTAATTTGCCTGACTCATATTTTCTATGACTGTATTTCTGCGTAGAAGTGCTCTTTCCGGATTGCGATATGGGTTATAGAGGGAAGGTCCTTTTAGCATTCCGATCAAAATTGCTGCCTGTTCAGGCTCAAGTTTGTCGGGAGTAGTACTGAAATAGGTTCTGGCGGCAGATTTTATGCCAAATGTATTGTATGATCCAAAGTCTACAGTATTTAAATACATTGTTATGATCTCTTCCTTGGTATACTGACGCTCTAGTTTTACCGCAACAATAAGCTCCTGAGATTTTTGAACAAGTCGTTTGATGAAATTTTTTGAACGACCTTCCTTAGAAAATAGATTTAATGCAAGTTGCTGTGTAATGGTGCTTGCCCCCTGCCTTTTTCCTATCAGGTTATAGAATATGACCGTGAAAGTCCGTTTAAAATCAATTCCTGAATGGTTGTAAAAACGGATGTCTTCTGTTGCAATTAACGCATTTATAACATTTGGTGAAATTTCATCATAACGTACATTGGAACGGTTTTGTACATAATAAGTCCCTAGTACGACATTATCATCCGAAATCACCTCTGATGCCTGATTGCTTTTGGGATTTTCCAAGGCCCTCAGGTCAGGTAGCCTGCCAAAAAGACCAAGTCCGATACTAAAGATCAGGATCGCTCCAAACGCAATAATTCCAATGATCCACTTCCAAAACCGGATGGTATATTGATTTAATTCATGCTGCGTTAATTGGGTATTCATAAATCTTTGTTGTTAATATTTCTTTTTATAAAACTCAACATAACGGTCAAGCGTTTCTCCATCACTGATCTTATCAAGATTCTGTTTGTTTATAAAAAAGGTGCTGTATTTATTAGCAGGTATTTTCATAATATCCCTGATCAGGGGATTAATTTGATTTAAATAATTTTTTGCTGCCTCCAAACCTGTCAGCGGGCCAACAAATATCAGTTGATTTTGGTTAGCAATTGATTTTAATTGATGTTTAATAACTGTGCCAGGTAAGTTCACCCTATTAAATTGCCCGATGCCAAATCGTGATGAACTTAAATTAACCGAGGGATCAGAAACATTGACAACAAAATAGTGATCGGCAGATTCTTCAAGAGTAAAAAACTCGCTTACTGCCGGGGTTTCAGGCTTAATTTCCTCCTTTTTCGTCTCGGTAATTGGTGCTTTTTCAGACACAGCCGGAGTACTAGTTATGTTCGGTGCAGTTTTCTGTTCCGTATTTTGCTTAGCAATTATAGCTTGTTCAAATACCGGTTCTTCAATAAACGTATTTTCCTTTGAATCATTATCAAGCAAAGCAAAAACACGGTTTGACATACTGGTTCTATTCGAATCAATATATGCCAGATGCAGCTTTACCAGAGGGACGATAAGCTGATCATCTGGGTTGGACTCTACTATATTTTTAAATGCAATTTCAAGCTGATCAAGTTTTTGTAAGTGTCCGAGTGCAAGTGATTCTAAATAAGCTAACTGAACAGATAGTTTTTTAAAACCTGAGGGCAATTTTTGCTTTGCAACCATTTTCAATGCATCAGCATAATTCTTGCTTGTATATAAATTATATACTTCATTATAAAAGCGATTGAAAGCGACCTCTTGTTCATCAGCCTTCTGGCTGTATTTAGGATCAAGGATAATTTTTGAAAAAGGAGATTCAGGATATTTATTCAGAAGGATATTTTTGTATTCATCTGATCGTTTTGGATTTACATAGCGATATAGTCTATACAAATTATAATATACAGCCAGTTGATTTGAATTTTCCGGAAATCGTTTAAGCAATTGCTCATAGGTTTTAACTGCTTCTGCAGTATCTGCGGATACTTCACGATAATAGTTGGCGATTTCATACATCGCAGAAGAGATTTTTTGATCAGATGCCAATTTCATCTCGCTGCTAAGCGGTATAGATTCAAAAAATGTTTTTCTCAATGAGTCCAGGTTCGCTGCATTTTCTGCAATTTTTAATTCTTGAAAAGGATTTTTATCGGGAGCTTGAAGTGGGCTTGCCCCATTAGAAATATCACTTGCAGTTTTCTGACTTCTTCTCCAATTATCTTCTAATTTTCGAGTACCCCATCTCTTTTTAAAATCGGCAAGACCCTGATTTAAGGCAATAGAATTATTGAAATAAAATTTACTGTCTCCGCTTGTACTACTAATTTGATTGCTGGAAGACCCTCCTGATTGAGTGTTCGCTATTCTTGTCTGCACTTTCAAAGCCTCTAGCTTGATCAGGGAATTAACTTTGTTATTTCTGTCAGACTCGGGCAATGCAGCAAGCATTTGTAAGGTATCTTCTCGGGCAATAATTGATAAACGATCGGCTAGAAGTTCCAGATTGTCTGCTTTCTTTTTTATCAATGCATAGTCGGGGTAAATGCTTGGAAGTGCTACCAGTGTGCTATCGTAATAAGCTTTTGATTTAACATAGTCGGCTTGCTTAAAGTAGATCTCTGCTAGCTTAAGATAGGCCAGACCTTTTTGAGTTACATTTTTTGAGCTTTTTGATATTGCATTATTATAGTTTTCAATTGCTTTGCCAATATTGTTGGCATCGGCATAACTATCAGCAATCTGGAAAAAGATCTGATCTTTAAAATCTTTGTTTTTATCATCTTTAAGCATGGCAGCTATCTGCCTGGTCCGGCCGCTGGTATCACCACTCAACTTATTTTTCAGATTAATCATACTGAGTTTTGCATTAAAGGCCATGTCAAAGGGGGCATTACTTTTTAAAACCCTGGTATAATTCAAATAGGAATCCTTCTGCAGATCATTAATTTCCTGAAGCTGGGCGATGAGGTAGGTCCAGCGTATTTTACTCTGTTTGTTTACTGCTAATTTTATTGCCTTTTCAAGTAGTGTGATAGCTTGAGCATCCTCTTTTGCATAAATGTGAAGTTGTGCGCGGATTGCATAAATATCGGATACTGATTTTTTTTCTGAGCGGATATAACTAAGAGCTGAATCAATCGTTGCTTCAGCTTCTACTAACCTGTCTGATTCGATAAGAGATCTTGTTTTCCATGCGAGTGATGCCTGTCTGATCTCTTTTTCCTTTGGGTAGTTTACATAAACGTAATTAAAGAATTCAACGGCATTGTAAAAGTTGGACTTCAGGTGGTTAGCTTTCCCAATTAAAAAATAGGCGTTATCTACATATTTGCTTAATGATTTTTGATTTGCGAGGGTATTACCCTTTAGTATTGCATCATCAAGTTTTTTTAATTCAGACTGAGAAATACTTTCATTCGGCTCCTTATAGACTGGGATCACGCGATCGTAGTTGTCTGAATAAGCTAGTTGTATATTTCGTTCGCTTTCATTGATCAGCTCTTTAGCGTTGTACAAAATATTGTAGTGAGCGGTTAGGTTCTGCATACCTCGACTGGCCACAGTTTCTTTTTGTGAATTGCAGGAGGATAAGCAGAGGCAAAAAGTGCAGCCTAAAAATAAATAACGAAGTATAACTTGAAT
>JBIIWE010000194.1:0-5327 GCA_044339075.1 Daejeonella sp.
AGTATTTAAACAACCGATTGATATTTTGCCGCTTCCGGAGAAGACAGCTATTTTTTTACATATTTCATTGCCCGTAGAAACGGATTTAATGATTGATCCCGTTAGATCTGTCCCTCTGAACGGATTTGTTATCGATGTTTTTGTGCCAAAAACTTGGTAAACATCCCCTTTATTTAAAGAAATGCGTGCAGGTACTCCTGCCACTAATCCACCAAGTGTATTAACAGATGGGATTATATCAATTTCGGTATTATCTTCAACAGCTACAACGTAGAAAAATGAAAAGGAATTATTACTATTAGATATTTGTTCATAATTAATTGAATAATATTCTTTGCCCAGCGTGTTTGTAGGCAAAACCAATGTGGCGCCAGACACCGATGCGTCATATATATGGGCATATACAACGACTGGTTTTAAGGAGGTGATATGAATGCCTTTATTAGTAATTTTCCCTTCCGTATTTCCAATGTATGCACTTTGGGGAATGGTTACATTGGTAATGGTGTTTGCTGTAACTGTAAAAGGGATATTAACACCACCTACATCCACTATTCCTGAAGTACTTACATCAGAAGTAATGTAAACAACCATATCCTGACCGATTATAGTAGAATAGCCTGCCACATGATTTCCATATGCAAGCCAGAAATCAGTCCCCTTATTGGATGCTGTCTGTGCGGATACAAAAGAAGAAAGGCCGAAAATCAAGCCAAGAATTAATAGAAATGTCCCTGAAAGGTGCTTCAAAATTATTTAATATATTTTTATAGGTGTTGTAATATAGTACATCTAAACTACGTAAACAATTGATTATTGCTTTAGACAAATATTAATTCAGAAAGTTTAATAATGATTAGCATTTACAAAGTCTGGTAAGTTTTGGGTTTTGAATGATCAATCCATTCTGACTATCAAACTCATAAACATAGATTTCTTCACTTTTTCCAGGAGATGTATAAGTTCCAACTAACATATGATACTTCTCACTTTGTGCAAATAAGCTTGAAGAGAGTAGTAGTAAAACAAAAAAACCGATGATTTTTCTTAATTCCATTTCCGAAACTATTTTTTAAAAAATAAATTAAGAAAAAAATCATTTTTACTGATCGTATTTTAAAAGGAACATCGTTTAAACTAGAAATTTATCCAATTGAGCAACTGCCAAGAAATAATGTTTGCAAAATTCTCTTCATTATTATTTTTTCTTTACGATCAATTGAGGCTAAGTCTTACTAATAGTTTTTAAGTCCCTTTCAGATATGAATTAATTTATTTTATATTTATGGGTACGTACACATTCATCCTATGAGAATAAAAATTAGTTTCTTCCTGGCATTAAATATTCTTGTATCATTTTACGCATACTCCCAAAAAACAGTAGAAGTAATTCCACTGTCTGATAAAAGCGGATTTACAGTTAAAACCTCTACGAAAGACTTGGGCAATGGATTTTATGATCATGGTGTTGCTTCCCCGATAAGTAATCACCGTGGGGTAGTTTCAACAGTTGATGGGGATGGAAGAAATGTAGTTCTGGTCTGGCTTTTTGATCATCGCGGTGGGTATTCTTTATTGATGATCGATGCGGAAAGTGGAAAAAGTGAGGAGTTCCCAATAACATTTGACCCTAAACAGGATACGCCTTATGCATCCATCCTATCCAGAAATAATAAGTTTTATACCCTATTCAGAGACCATTTTGTTGAATTCGACCCTGTAAAGAGAGCATTTACGTTCACCGGACAAACGATGTCACAAATGGCAATGTCGATGACAGAAGATGATCAGGGTAACATATGGTCAGTAACTTATCCCAATAGCGGAATTGTTTCTTTTAACCCTAAAACTAAAGTACTGAAAGATTACGGGTATGTGCACAGTGAAAACTGGAGACAATACCAGCGTTCCATTGCAGCGGATGATGCAGGATGGATCTATTTCGGCCTGGGCAACGCCTCCAGTCAGATTCTTTCTTTTAACCCTCAAAATGGCAAATCAAAAGAAATATTGCCTCAAAATGAACGAAAGCTGGGCACTGCTTCTGTATATAGGGATGAAAACGGCAAAGTATATGGCAGAACATTAGAATCTATTGAAAATGAGTGGTATGAACTCTATAAAGGAGAAGCCAAAAAAATTGGCGATCATAAAGCGCAAAAGCCAAAAAAATATATTAGCGGTGCGCAGGGACTGTTTTACAGAAATTTCCCGGATGGCACAATTTTAAAAGACCTGGACCTTGTCAACCGGATTCTTATCACCGAAAATCCCAAGACTAAGGCTTTAAAGGAAGTCAGTTTTGATTATACCAGTGATGGTGCAATAGTTATGGGTATTGGAACCGCACCTGATGGGACAATAGTTGGAGGAACAGCGTTCCCAATGCGATTTTTTAATTATGATCTTAAAAATGACAAATGGGTCAACCGAGCGGCTTTAGGACAATTCAATGCGCTGGTCAACCAGAACAAAAAAGTGTATTTCGGTGTCTATTCAGGTGGTCATCTGATTGAGTGGGATCCTTACAAACCATGGATAGCTACCAGTCTCAATAACAAAACATCTAATCCGGTTCACCTCACTACTGTATCTCCCACAATTATCCGCCCGTATCGAATCATTTCACATCCCAACGAGAAAACGATCATCATGGGAGGTACTCCGCAATATGGTGCTACTGGTGGTGGTTTGTTATTTTATGATAATGAAGCTAAATCGAGAGTACTTTTGTCAGACACGGCTGTGGTTATCAACCAAAGCAGTATGAGCCTGGTTCCTTTACCTGATGGTAAACTTCTTGGCGGTACAACCACATCACCCGGAACAGGCGGTGAAAAGAAAGCAAAAGAAGCGCTCTTATATATCATGGATATGGCAAGTAAGAAAATAGAATGGCAGTTTGCAGCATTCCCTGGTGCTCAGGAATACAGCGAAATGCGTTTGATGCCCGGTGGTTTAGTTTATGGCATTGCCGATAAAAAAACATTTTTTGTTTTCAACCCGAAAACCAAAGAGCTAACTCATAGTAAAGATATAGCCGCTGAATTCGGTCCTACAACCGCAGAGCAGAGCCCCAGGATCTTTGTCAACGGACCAGCAGGAGAATTATATATCCTGTTCGGCAAGGGAGCTATCGTACAAGTTTTACCCCAAGGCTATGAAATGAAGTTAATTGCAACAGCTCCGGGACCGATCAAAGCAGGGGGTGATTATGCCGATGGTAGAATTTTCTTTGTTAGCGGATCTCATCTTATGAGTTATAAATTGAAATAAAATTAAAAAATATTTCCTTTGAATAAATTCAAGACATCTATGCATCGAATAGTTTCCTTTTTACTAAGCATTCTTATTTTATCGGCCCTTTCATTCAACGTATTTGCCCAAAGGCAGTATGGAGGTTTTTATACCCGCGAAAAAATTCAAAATCTTAGAAATAATTGCAATAAATACGATTGGGCAAAGGAATTGAAAAACTCTGTTATCAATAATGCGAAAAACTTTGCCAATAAAAGTGATGATGAAATTTGGTCATTGGTACCCGGGCAGAATACTCCGCGCGCTATTGATGTCACCCTCGACCGAATTGCAAAAGGCCCTAAAGTGTTAGGTTGTTTAAAATGCGGAATGGATGTACTCAAATTTGGCAATTATCCCTATGAACCTAAATTTGAAGATAAACCATGGAAGCTCACTTGCCCATCCTGTAAAAGCGTATTTCCTACAAATGATTTCGGTAAATTTTATGCGAGTGCACTTGATGAAAGGGGGCAGTTTGATGTAAAAAAAGGTGACAAAAGCCTGCTTTTCAATGCAGCCCATCCTGACCCATCCGATCCGCTACATAAATATGGTGTTGATAATGGATATGGATACATAGACCAAAATGGTCGTGCCCACCGCTTCATCGGATATTATGTCTGGAAGAAATGGGATTATATCAGCAAAGGGCTAGCGGATCTTGCAGAAGTTTATTTGTATACTGGCGATAAAATGTATGCACGCAAAGCCGCAATTATTTTAGACCGAATCGCTGATGTTTATCCGGAAATGGACTGGAAACCTTATGCCGATAAGGGATGGTATCATTCAGACGGTGGACGTAATATGGGTAAAATCCATGGCTCCATCTGGGAAACCCAGATCATCACATCTTTCGCTGACTCGTATGATAAAATTATAAGTGGCACTGTTGACAACAGCGAATTATACAGTTTCCTGAAAAAGCAAAGCCAGAAATATAAGATCGGAGAAAAAGGCAGCCGGGCATTGTTCGTTAAAAACGTAGATGACGGACTCTTAAGAACTGCATACAAAGCTGTTTTGTCAACCCATATTAGGGGTAATCAGGGAATGCATCAGTTAACTCTTGCGACCTGCGCAATTGCCCTCGATTCGCAACCGGAAAGTAATTTATGGATCGACTGGATCTTTGCTGCGGATGGCGGTAATATTCCGGGACTGATGATTTCAACGTTCGACAGGGATGGCACCTCAAATGAAGGAGCTCCAGGATATGCGCTGATGTGGGGAAGGCTGGTAACACAGGTTGCGGAGCGATTGCAGGGCTATCCAGCTTATACAAAACATAATATCATTAAGGAATTCCCTCAGTTTAATACGACCTTTCTTGTAGCTTATCGTATGGCAGCATTAGGAATAGCCATTCCTAATATGGGCGACAGTGGTGCAACAGGCACAGTCAGCAATGCTTATGCAGATCCGAAATTCATTGCCAAGGGATATACCTTTACCAAAGATCCTGAATTTGCAAAAGCTGCTTACCTATCTAATAAAAATTCGGCAGATAAACTTGGCAGAGACATCTTTTCCAAAGATCCAGATGCAATCAGCAAAGAAATACAAAGGATCGGTGAAAAATCAGGAGTAAGAGCTAATGGAGGATATCTAATGAGCGGCTTCGGACTTGCATTACTTGAAAATGGACGCGGAAATAGCGGAGTGGCCATAGCTAATAATTATGGCCGTACCATTATGCATGCACATCCTGATCTGATGAATTTCGACCTTCTTGCTTTCGGCAAGTGGCTTGCACCGGATCACGGATATCCTGAATTTGCTACTAAAATACCAAGTAATACGGATTGGACCGGTAGTACTGTTGCTCATAATCTGGTATTTGTAAATGAAAAGCCTCAAAAAGAAGTATGGGGTGGACATGCCAAACTCTATAAGCAATTAAAGGGCTTCGGAGTGTTTGAAATTGATGGCAAAAAGGCATATCCCGACCTCGAAAAATACCAGAGAACCATGTTTCTGATCGATGCGGGTGCAGATAGCAATGCTTATGCAATCGACATCTTTAA
>JBIIWE010000112.1:0-6858 GCA_044339075.1 Daejeonella sp.
AGGCTCCCATTCTGGCGCGCGCGGGTCATTTACCTGCGGACCCTCCGGGTGACCAATCCTTGCATGAATATGGTCTGTCCTGCTTAAAGCCATTTCAACAGTTTCTTTTTGATCAGCTAATAAGCTCTCATGAACATTGCACCAATGAGATATATCTAATGTTAAACGTAGTTCAGGGAAACTCTCAATAAATTTTCTTGTAATATGAGCCGCAAAAAGCATTCTCCCTCTGTGAGTTTCATGGCAAATCAGGATTCCGGTTTCTTTGGCAAGTGCCTGAGTATGCTCTATGAACTTTTTGTTATCATCAAAACTAAAATGATCCCTTCCTGAATGGTTGTTAATATAAAGTGGCCTCTGGATATTTTGCCTGGCAGCTGCATCAATCATTTTCTTGTAAAATGCAAGATGTTCTTGTGGATTTGACTGGGATCCGCCACATAAAAACCCGATTTCAAGATCATACTTTTTCAATGCAGCAAACAAATCATCCTGAGCTTTTTTATTATTTGTTGGCCACCATAACTCAATCCCATCATATCCTTCTTTCTTCACTTTGGCGCAAAAATCATCCATCGATCCCTCGAAACCCCAGCTGGTTGCCAAGATTTTTAATGCATAATTTTTATTGGTCTCGGGACTGGGTAAAGGCTGATTTGCGAATGATTCCATTGATAATAATAATGCAGCGGAACCTGCTGCAGAGGTTTTAATGAATTCTCTTCTATCTTGTTTCATACTATGTTATCGGAGCGAGCTGAGTTTTTAAGAAATTATATCTGTTATCACTTTTCCTCCTACATCTGTTAAACGGAATGGCCGACCCTGTGATTCGTAGGTTAATTTTTCATGATCAAAGCCTAATTGATTTAATATAGTTGCCTGAATATCAAATGCTTCTGTTTTTCCACTTACTATATCATAACCTATCTCATCAGTTTCACCATAGGAAGTACCACCTTTAATTCCGCCGCCTGCCATCCACATATTGAATGCTCCGGCATGGTGATCTCTGCCTTTGTAAGGCATATCTTTACCTTCGCGGTTTTCCTGCATGGGTGTTCTGCCAAATTCAGCGCCCCATACAATCAGCGTTTCATCCAATAATCCTCTTTGTTTCAGATCAAGAATTAATGCAGTGATCGGCTTGTCAACGCTACGGCATTTATTAACCAAACCAATATCTACTGAGCCACTGGCAGAATTTCCATGAGTATCCCAGCCCCAATCAAAAAGCTGAATATAGCGTACACCTTTTTCAACGAGCTTTCTTGCCAGCAATACGTTGTTTGCGAAACTGGTTTTACCTGGCTCTGTTCCGTACATCTCATGAATATAGGCTGGCTCATCATTGATATTCATGACCTCAGGTACAGAAATTTGCATCTTATAGGCCATCTCATATTGTGCTATACGAGAAAGTATTTCAGGATCCTGATATTCCTCATACTGGTCATGATTTATTTTGTTGATGGCATCTATTGAAGCTTTACGCAAGTCTCTATCCATCCCATCAGGATCCTTAATGAATAATACCGGATCACCCTCTCCCCTGCACTGAACTCCCTGATATACACTAGGTAAAAATCCACTGCCCCAAACGCTTTTACCGGCATCAGGATTATTACCACCGGAAGTTAAAACAACGAAGCCCGGTAAATTTTTATTTTCAGATCCCATACCATAGGTAACCCATGACCCAATGCTAGGTCTTCCTAATCTAGCAGAACCAGTTTGCATTAATAACTGAGCTGGTGCATGATTAAACTGATCAGTTGTTACTGCATTGAGCATCGCAATATCATCCGCTACTGTCGAAAGATGAGGTAAGTTATCAGATAACCATAATCCGCCCTGTCCATATTGTTTAAATTTAGCTTGTGGCCCAAGCATTTTTGGAACACCACGAATGAATGCAAATTTTTTACCTTCCAGTAATGATTGCGGGCAATCCTGTCCATCTAGCTTAGCAAGCTCAGGCTTATAACTAAATAACTCCAGCTGGGAAGGTGCACCTGCCATGTGTAAATAAATGACAGATTTTGCTTTACCAGGGAACATCGGAGAGCGCGGTGCCAAGGGGTTGGAGGCATCAAACAATTTACCGGAAGCATCTGAAGAGCTGGTTCCGCAGCTACCTAGCAATGAACCTAATGCCAAAGCACCAAATCCCATGGCGCTTTCCTTGAGGAAATGTCGCCGTGTATGCTGTTGCAGTGCAGCATGCTCTGCCTCCTTTAACAATCGTTGAATCAGTATTTCATTCTTCATTATCGAAAATATTTTCGCCTCATCTAAATAATAGCACTATGTCAATACCTATGTCTTTCTCATTCTTTAATTCTGCTTTTTTAGCCTGAAATAAAGAGAAAGTTTAAATCTAATTTTTATTTAGCCACTCGTCCATGTTCAACATGGCTCCTGCAACTATTACCATTGCTGCTGTTTCGGCATTACTACCTTTTTCTATCGCTTTCAGACCAACAATTGCATGCATAGCCTTCTTATCCTTTTTAAATTTATTCAATGCTGTATTATACAAATCAACAAGAGCTTTTTGCCTAACTGGCGAAATAGTTTTATACATCATCATTTCATAACCTTTCTG
Organism: Daejeonella sp.; assembly: GCA_044339075.1. Classification (GTDB taxonomy): domain Bacteria; phylum Bacteroidota; class Bacteroidia; order Sphingobacteriales; family Sphingobacteriaceae; genus Daejeonella. The sequence continues at coordinate 2,609 of JBIIWE010000112.1, forward strand.
AATCTGCATATTAGCTTCCTTAATTCCTGTTTTCTGCATCCGGAAAGCCAGGTTTCTTGCAATAACATGAGAAGTAGAGTCATTCAATGAGGTTAATGCCTGCAAAGGAGTATTGGTTCTTATTCTACGTGGGATACAGACTTCTCTGGCACCTCCATCAAATGTCATCATGGATGGATAAGGTGCTGTTCTTTTTAAATAAGTGTAAAGTGCTCTTCTAAATTGATCTTCATTCTCACTCATCTTCCAAACATCGCCGTTGTATGGAGAACGCCAAATTCCTGTGGGCTGAAATGGCATGACACTTTTTCCATACATTTTCTCACTCAAGAGGTTACTAACCTCAAGCCCCTGATCTCTCAACTGCTCAGCTGACAATCTTATCCTCGAACCTCTTGCATAAAATTTATTATACGGATCTTTTTTGATCAGCTCCTCATTCACTTTAGAATCTTGTCTGTATGTTGCAGATGAAACGATATCTTTTAATAAACGCTTGATACTCCAGTTATACTCATTCATGAATTTCCATGCAAGATGGTCGAGCAATTCTTTATGGGTAGGCGAAATACCCTGTGATCCAAGATCCTCCAGTGTTTCAGCTAATCCATATCCAAATAGCTGTTCCCATAAACGGTTGACCATTGTACGGGCAACTAAAGGATTTTTCTTGTCTGTTAACCATAGAGCCATTCCCAACCTATTTCTGGGCACATTGGGTGGCAGTGGATTCATTATATCCGGAACGTCCGCTTGAACTGCCTTACCTTTAACCATCCAGTTTCCTCTTACAAAAACATGCGTAGCTCTGTATTGTTCCTTATTATTTTCAAACATGATTGGAGTAGCATCTACTTTAGCCTGCATCAAATAATTAAAGTCCTTATAAGCAATCTCATATCCTGGCTTGCCTTTGCCAGGAAAATTCTGGTCGAATTGAAACCATTCAAACTGAACACCTGTTTCATCAGCGGTTTTTAGGGCGGGGCTATAATATTTAAAATACAGATTATGTTTTCCCTTTACATTAGGAAAGGCAGTACTTAGTACCTTCCATTCGCCATTCGTATTAGACAATGGAATTGTTTTTACCAATTGTCCATTTAAGCTATCCAGGTAAATAAACCATTTTCCAGCATCATATTTACTGTTATACCGAAACATGAGATGGTTTTTATTCTCTAGAACTACATTTTTTAGTCGACAGGTCCCTTTATTACGTAAGCCAGCATACCAACTACTGATCAGTGCTCCATTTACAAATTGATCACATTGCAGAGAATTTATGGTTGGCTGCCATGTTTTGAGAAAGACATGATATTTCTTGGCTGCCGCCTCCGAAACATTACTTCTTAACCATCCGATCAATTGATTGAACTTTACACTATCTGCAGTATTGTATTGGCGCAGCACCGGATATTCAGACTGGGTATCTTCATCACGACTATTGTTAAAAAAAGCAAGGAATTTATAATATTCATCGCTTTTAAAGGGATCATAAGGGTGACTGTGGCATTGAACACAGTTAAAACTTGTACCCATTACTGCGGTCCAGGTAGTATTTACCCTATCCATTACAGCAGCAGTCCTGAATTCTTCATTGTCTGTTCCTCCTTCATCATTAGTCATGGTATTACGATGAAAGGCAGTAGCTATATATTTTGCATCATCAGGGTCTGGCATCAGATCACCTGCAAGCTGCTCAATTAAAAAATCGTTATATGGCTTATCCGCATTAAAAGCATTGATCAGCCAATCGCGGTATTTCCATATATTTCGTGCACGATCTGCTTCATAACCCCTTGTATCTGCAAAGCGGGCAAGATCTAGCCAAAGGCTGGTCCACCTTTCACCATAGCGTGAAGATGCCAGTAGGTCATTTACAAGGTTTTCATAGGCCTTTTCGGAATTGTCTTTGAGATATTTTGTCGCAATTTGTTCTGAAGCAGGCATACCTATAAGATCTAGGCTAAGTCTACGGAGCAATGTTGCTTTATCAGCTTCAGTTGAAGGCATTAACTTTTCTTCCTCCAATTTTTGATAAACAAACTGGTCTACATCATTTTTAATCCATTTATTATTATAATCAGGAACATCCTGTTTTTTAACAGGAATATAAGCCCAGTGCTCGCCCCATTTTGCTCCTTCCTTAATCCATTGACGTAAAATATTTATTTCATCCTCTGAAAGTGCGTCATGCTTATAAGGCATCCTTTCATCCGGATCAGCATGTGATATTCTTTTGATAAGTTCACTCTCATCCGGATTTCCTGGAAGTATTGCAGGCTTTCCTGATTCAGTTTTTCCTAGTGCTTCTTCCTGAAACAGCAAGCTGAATCCAGCTTCTTGCTTCACGCCACCATGGCATGAAATACACTTTTTATTAATGATAGGTTTTACCTGAGTATTATAATCGACCTCAGGAGCAGGTATTGCTAATTTATAAAACAGCGCTACAATAATTAGCAGCGAAGCTATAATAATGAGTTTTTTTGAATAGAACAGCTTCATAGTACAATAGTTATTTTAAAGATATAAATTCCTGTTTAATAATTGAATTACTATCCCATAATTGCTATTTTCAAATTTACCGGACAAAACTTGAATTGAGAACCATATAAAACTTATTCTATTGAACAAGTATGTCATAATCGTTGAAAAAAAATACCAAAACATATTTTTTTCGAGTTATATTTAAGGAAACTGACCAACAATTGACTTATGTTTAATTCCGCACCATCACTTGTCAGAAGTATCTCTGTATTCATTTTATTTTTTTTAGTTATTGGTGGATTATACTTTGCCCGTCAATTTTTGATTCCGATTGCAATTAGCGCTCTTCTCGCAATGTTGTTGGTCCCATTATCAAGATGGTTTGAAAACAAATCAATTCCCAGAACTTTGGCAAGCCTTTTATGTTTACTTTTTCTATTATCAATACTTGGAGGCATAATATATCTGGTTTCCTGGCAAGCATCGGGAATATCTGAGAATCTATATCAGTTAAGTAACCGAATTGAGAAAATAATTGAGGATATCAGGCAATTCATTGTCGAAAATATCGGGATCACAACAGAAACTCAAATGCAATGGATGAACAGACAACCAACCAGCGGGTCAGGGGCAATAGGTATAGCCGGGTCATTGCTTAGTTCACTGATGAGCATTATGGTTAAATGTATTTTAGTACTTGTTTATGTGTTTCTATTTCTCAGCTCTCGTTCTCATATAAAGAAATTCATTTTGATGCTTGTTCCGGCTACCGATGTTAAAGAAACTGAAAAGATCATTTCTGATGCCGGTAAAGTTTCTCAAAAATATCTTTCCGGACTTGGGATGATGATTGCCATTCTGTGGCTGATGTATGGAATAGGTTTCAGCATTGTTGGAGTAAAAAGCGCCATATTTTTTGCTGTATTATGCGGATTACTTGAGATCATTCCCTTCATTGGAAATTTGACTGGTACTAGCCTAACAGTTTTAATGGTTATTTCACAGGGCGGAAGTAACGGAATGGTTCTTGGAGTATTCATAACATATATGATGATTCAGTTCATTCAAACTTATATTCTGGAACCATTGGTTGTTGGATCAGAAGTAAATATCAACCCACTGTTTACGATCCTCGTTCTTGTACTTATGGAAATTTTATGGGGAATTCCAGGAATGATCATGGCTATTCCCATATTAGGAATTGTAAAGATCATTTGCGACCATATTGAACCGCTAAAGCCTTTTGGGTATCTTATTGGAAAAGAAAAAAGTAAAGGTGATATGTTACATTCAAAAAGGCTTCAAAACCTGTTTGCTGGAAATAAAAAAGCATGATTATATTTGCGTTGTCAGATTTATTGATCATTTCATGCTCATAAAAATGACATCATAAGGGTGAAAAGAACCTGTATTTTTAGATCAGAGCGACTAGGATTCAGGAATTGGTTAACATCAGACCTGGAACCAATCTCCAGAATCAATACGGATGAAAAAAACATGGAGTTTTCCCGCAGATGTAAGTTCCACAGAGCAAAAATTAAACTTTATTCATAGAATGCAATCACTGTTTGAGGCAAAAGGATTTTGTTATTTTGCTGTAGACGTACTGTAAAACAATGAATTTATAGGTTTCATCGGACTTTCAAAACAAAACTATAAAGTAGAATGTACACCCTGCATAGACATTGGCTCGAGACTAAAAAGTTCGGAATGGAATAAAGGTTTTGCGACAGATGCTCCGAAAAAATGTTTAGCAT
>JBIIWE010000113.1:0-6828 GCA_044339075.1 Daejeonella sp.
AACCGTAATACAGTTTCTTTTGGCTGCCCGGTTCACCATTGATACATTCAATGCGAAGTTTGTCGGGCAATTGCTGCAGCGAATTACTCAATTTTATATTTATTTAAAATATACACGATCAGATTGATCAAATGGTTGCCTCATCTTAATTATTAATTAAATTACTAAAAATTAGAATGATGATCTTATTTATTTTTTATTGAATTTTCATGCTTTTTTTACTGGTAAATTGTTTTAAAGGTATGTTATGAATTATAAGATTATTAAGACCTGTTAAAAACTTCCCGCTAACATTTTCCAGCGATAACTTATATTTACAATTCGATAGAACATCAATAATAGGATGAGTGAAGAAATAGAAAATACTGAAGGCGAAAACACAAAGAATGAAGGCTTACATAATGTAATATCGCTTTCTGGTTTATATGAAAACTGGTTTTTAGATTATGCATCCTATGTGATCCTGGATCGTGCGGTACCTCATATTCATGATGGGCTAAAGCCTGTGCAACGCCGTATTTTACATTCGCTAAAAGAAATGGATGATGGTCGCTTCAATAAGGCGGCCAATGTTATTGGCAATACGATGAAGTATCATCCCCATGGGGATGCATCGATAGGAGATGCCATGGTTCAGATTGGGCAAAAGAATTTATTGATTGATACACAGGGAAATTGGGGCGACCCAATAACCGGTGATTCTGCGGCAGCTCCCCGTTACATCGAAGCCAGATTATCCAAATTCGCTATTGAAGTTGTTTTTAATCCGGATACAACTGAATGGCAGAGTAGCTATGATGGAAGAAACAAGGAGCCGGTTACGCTTCCTGTAAAATTTCCTCTTTTGCTTGCCCAGGGTGCCGACGGCATTGCTGTTGGTCTGGCAACCAAGATCATGCCCCATAATTTCATTGAACTGATTGACGCTTCCATTGAAGTTTTGAAGGGTATGCGACCAGACCTTCTTCCTGATTTTCAGATGGGTGGCATGGCAGATTTCAGTAATTATAGTGAAGGCATGCGTGGTGGGAAGATCAGGGTGCGCGCAAAGATCGTGGAGCGGGATAAAAAAACGCTTGCTATAACCGAAATACCGTATACAACAACTACCGGCGGATTAATAGATAGTGTGATTGCCGCGAACGATAAGGGTAAGATCAAGATCAAGAAGATCGAGGATAACACTGCTAAAAATGTAGAGATCATCATTCATCTTGCTCCAGGGATATCTCCGGATGTGACTATCGATGCGCTTTATGCATTTACAGATTGCGAAGTTTCAATATCTCCAAATACCTGTATTATCAAAGGCGACAAGCCTTATTTTATGAGTGTGAATGATATTCTCATTGAAAGTACGCATCATACAAAAAACCTCCTGAAGCTGGAACTTGAAATAAAGCTTGCCGAGCTAAAGGAAAAAATATTTTTCAGTTCATTGCTTAAGATCTTCATACAGGAAGGAATGTATAAGAATCATGAGTATGAAAGTTCAGGCAATTTCGATACCGTGGTGGAGGTGTTAAACAAACTCTTTGAGCCATTCTTTACTCAGTTTTATCGGGAAATAATTCCTGAAGATTATAAAAAGCTGATTGATAAGCCAATGAGTAGTATTACCCGCTTTGACCTTAAAAAATCAGATGAGCAATTGCTGTCGCTGGAGAGTGATATTAAAGAAGTAAATAAATACCTTAAACATTTAACGGATTATGCCATTGCTTGGTTTGAGAAGTTGAGGGCTAAATACGGGAATGGGAGAGAGCGTAAAACTGAGATCAGAGCATTTGACAAGGTAGAAGCTTCAAAAGTGGCTTTAGCCAATGTTAAATTGTACATGAACCGTGAAGATGGCTTTATTGGTACGGGATTGCGTAAAGATGAATTTGTATGTGATTGTTCTGATCTGGATGAAATAATTGTCTTTAGGGAAGATGGAAAGTTTAATGTGTCTAAAGTAGCTGAAAAAACTTTCGTTGGTAAGGGAATCTTACATGCGCAGATATTCAAAAAAAGTGATGAGCGTACGGTTTATAATTTGATCTATAAGGATGGTGAAAGCAGTACTTCTTATATCAAAAGATTCTCTGTTTTAGGTGTTACTCGAGAAAAAGAATACGATCTGAGCAAGGGTGCAAAGGGCTCAAAAGTATTATACTTTACAGCAAATCCGAATGGAGAGGCTGAAATCGTTAATATTCAGTTAAAACCACATTCCAAGATTAAAAAATTACAGTTCGACCTTGATTTTGCAGATCATGTAATCAAAGGCCGCAGCTCTATGGGTAATATAGTTACTAAATATCCTGTAAAGAAAGTGGTACTAAAGAGTAAGGGGGTTTCTACATTGTCCGGACGTAAGATCTGGTATGATGAGATTTTAAAGCGACTAAACGTTGATGGAAGAGGAAAATTCCTGGGTGAGTTTGATGGCGATGATCGGATATTGACGGTGAATCAGCAGGGAATTTACGAGCTGAGCAGCTTTGAACTGAGTAATCATTTCGACGATAATTTATTGTTGATCGAGAAATACCATCCTGAAAAGGTATTCTCAGTGATCTATCTTGAGGGGAAATCAGCGAGTCATTATTTGAAACGCTTTGTTTTTGAAAATACCTCTATCGGGAAGAAAACGAGTGTAATCAGTGATGAGTCCGGTTCGAAATTGTTCTTTATTTCAGGACATTCCAAACCGAAGATTAGGCTTGAGATATTGAAAGGCAAAACAAAAATTCCTGAACTTTCTGATATCGAACTTGCTGATACTATTGAGGTAAAGGGAATGAGGGCCATGGGTAACAGACTTAGTCAGCATGAAGTAAAAAACATTGAAATTCTCCATTCACCAGTCGAAGAGGAGGAAGATGAAATAGTAGTAGAGGTTTCTGATGTTCCTGCCCCTGTGAAGGAGGCCCCCGGATTGCACCAGACGACTCCGGTTTCTGTTCTTGCCAGAGATATTGAAGTTCCGGAGGTAGACGAGGATAGCTCTGGGGACTCAGATGAATTGACTGAAACACCCGACTCTGAAGATTCGGAGAATAGCTTTGAACCTAAGGTCGAGATCATACCGGAAGTGCAGATTGAAAGTTCTAAAGAGGCTGAAAGTACTACACAAATTGAAGATTCAGAAGCAGAAAATGCGCCTGAACCAGAAATAATTCCGGAGGTTCAGATCGATAGTTCTAAAGAACCAGCAAGATCTACAAGGGCTAAAAAATCAGTAGAAAACTCTGATCCTGCTGCTGAAGTAGTCCCGGAAATTCAGATTGAAAGTTCTAAAGAGCCAGAAAAACCAGTTAAAAAAATTGATTTTGAGATCACCAACCTGGATGATCTGGATATTGATGATAAAGGTCAGCTAGGATTGTTCTAATCTTTTTTCATTATCCTGCCGTCATTTGCAATAGGGAAAAGTATTTTTATTAATAAAATTAGAGGAATGATCTTATCCAATTTTTGTTCCGATCATTCCTTGAACAAATTTTAATATCAAAATTTGTAATAGTATTAATAAACCTAAAATCTACTTCAATTTATCCCAAAAATCGCGGGTAAACTTGGCTAGTTTTGGCTGAATAACATGCACGCAATAGGCTTTATTAGCGTTATTATTATAATAGTCCTGATGATAATTTTCGGCTGCATAGAATTTTGATACCGGGCTTACTTCAGTAACGATTGCTTGATCAAAGACCATAGCTTTTTTAAGATTATCGATCATATTTTCTGCAACGATCTTCTGTTCCTGGTTTTCATAAAATACTACTGAGCGATATTGGTTACCCATATCATTTCCCTGCCTGTTTAGGGTTGTAGGATCGTGGGTTTTAAAAAAGACCAATAATAAATCCTCAAATGAAATTTCTGCAGGATCATAATCGATGCGGATTATTTCAGCATGACCGCTATTCCCTTCGCAGATATCTTCATAGGTAGGGTTAAGCTTATGCCCTCCCATATAGCCGGATACTACCTTAGAAACACCTTTTAAATTCTGAAAAACCGCTTCTGTACACCAGAAACAGCCTCCTCCAAACGTTGCCTGCTCCATTTTTTTTAATGCAATTTCAAGATTTATTTTGAAAGTATTATAAGTCTATGGTAAAGAAAAAAGAGGAGGTCACAAAGTGACGTCCTCTTTTCTAGATTTTGATTTAGTTTTATTGGTATTGTATATAACTAGGACGAGGCTTAAGTTTCATAAGCTCTGCCGGAGTCATTAAACGGTTTGGAGCTTTTTTGAGGTCGTTTTTATAGAATAATTTAAATCCTGTAAATTGTACAGGTTCTGAATAGATAAAGTGTCGATGTGTTCCCATCTTAAGTTCGGGCTCACCCCACCCATCCATATGCATAACCACCTGGACTTCAGGCCTTAGTTTAATATTTTTGTAGTTTGTTACCATCTTTCCTGTAAAACGATGTATGACAAATATTTTCGGAGGTAAATTATTGGCTTTAACGAGTTTTGCAAGGTAATCAGATACATAATTGATCTCTGAAGCATCATAAGTACCTATCTTTCTGCCTGGTAAAACTCCCCCTTTCATCGAAAATTCAGGATCTATTCCCAAGTGTACATTTGGCATTTTAAGATATTTTTCAAGACGGGGAAGTTCTTCCCTGATGGTGCTTAATGCTACCTGAATATCAAGAAAAACGATCATTCCTTTTTTCATTCTTGAAATAGTTAAAACGGAGTCGATCTGCTTATCAGGCATTCTATTTCTGTATTTGCCATCCTTTCCTGGATCACCAGCTGCTACCACAGCAATATAATGTAATGCGGGTTGAACCGGTGTTTGAGGATCTGCTTTTTCCCATTTGCTAACTTCAGCATACAGCATTCGAAGCATTTCTTTTGGTGCATACTCTCCAAGAGCTCCCATTTTTTTTGAATACAGATTTCCGTAAAATGTAACTACTCTTTTATAGGGTAGAATTGCCCCATCAAGAGGATAAGGCTGTTTTTTTACCGGCCATTTTCCGGTAGTATCACCATTGGCAAGTTCTTTGATTTTTTTATTGTAAAGTGCAGTATCTATAGGCTCAAGTTCAGAGGCCTCATCTTCGTCAATTTCTGAATCTGAATTGGCAAGTTCTCCACTAGCTTTGATCGCTGTTTTATTTCCTGTTTTGCTGTTTGTCTCTGAACAGCTTATGAATATGGCTGCAAAAGCAAGGAATGCAACGCTCATTATCAGTAATTTGGGCTTTATCATTTTTATTTTTGATTTCTGGTTTTGGTATTTAAACTATATTAAATTAATATATGCTTCCTTTATTTACAAATATATATTCTCAAATCTTACAGAACTTACCAAATACACCCAGAGGCAATTTATATCCTGAACTTGCTTGAAGGTAAAGCTCACCACTTTCCAGATTTTGCACTTCCGGGAAAGATGAACGAATCAGATTTTCGACTATAACGGATGAAAATCCAAGAGAGTATGTGTTTAAAATAAGAAAATGTTCATCTTCATCTAGCAATTTCACCACATCTTCCATCATCTCCTTGATGTTGTCTTCAAGTTTCCATTTTTCGCCATTCGGGCCATGACCGTATGCAGGAGGGTCGAGTATGATCCCATTGTATTTGCGGCCTCTTTTAACCTCGCGCTTAACGAATTTGAGGGCATCCTCCACAGTCCAACGAATGTTTTCTAATCCTGATAAGGTCTGGTTTTCATTTGCCCAGCTAACTACCTGTTTAATCGAATCAACGTGGGTGGTTTCTGCACCTGCTGCACAGGCAGCTAAAGAGGCTCCTCCGGTATATGCGAATAGATTCAAAACTTTCGGTTGTTTGGTTTTGAAGCTTGCGATACACTTAATGATATAGTCCCAGTTAACAGCCTGCTCCGGAAAGATACCCAAATGTTTGAATGAAGTAAGCGCAAGCCTGAACTGTAAGGTGATGTCGCCATTCTTATAATTGATATGCCACCTGTCTGGAGTTTTCTGGTCTTTTTTTATCCACTCTCCTGCTGTTGCTGAACGACCCTTGAACCGGATATGGTGTAATTTGGTCCATTCGCTTTCTGAAAGTCCCTTTCCCCAAACTGCCTGTGGTTCAGGACGTATCAGGATCACATTCCCAAATCGTTCCAGCTTTTCAAAATCGCCACAATCTATCAGCTCGTAATCTTTCCAGTTTTTAGGGGTTAACAGTTGAATCATCTATTGTTTTTTTGATTTGACCGGATCAATCTTATAATCCGGGCGATATTATTTTTTTTGTAAAGCCTGCATGAATTTGCTGGCAAATACAAATTCATTTAGTTCAATATTGTCAGTATGAGAAATTTCTTTATTCGATCCTTCCCACCATTTTTTTCCTTCATGAAGGAAGATAATATTTTCACCGATACCCATAACAGAATTCATATCGTGTGTTACAACCACCGTTGTTGTTTTATATTCTACGGTTAATTCCTGAATAAGGTCATCTATTACAATAGCTGTTTTAGGGTCGAGACCAGAATTGGGCTCATCTACAAAAAGATATTTTGGGTTCATGGCTATTGCCCGGGCAATACCCACTCTTTTTTTCATTCCTCCGGATAGTTCAGCAGGAAATAATTTGTTTTTACCTGCCAGATTTACTCTTTCCAGACAAAAATTGGCACGTTCCAGCTTTTCCTTATGATTCTGATCGGTGAACATATTTATTGGAAACATGATATTATCCTCCACATTCATAGAATCAAAAAGAGCAGATCCCTGAAAAAGCATTCCGATCTCGGTACGAATTTCAATTCTGGTCTGGAAGTTCATGCGTGTAAAATCTCTGCCATCGTAAATTACTGATCCTTCTTC
>JBIIWE010000114.1:0-6819 GCA_044339075.1 Daejeonella sp.
TGGGATACAAGCTCAGGTTGATCAAGCAAATGTTTTAACTCCTGATTCCTCCAAATCTCATTTTGTAGAGGTATCAACCCTGCCTGAATCAATTAAAAACTGGGCAAAAGGCTGGAAATACTGCAAAGTTATTACATTAGAGAAAACCGCAAAAACTAAAAGAAAAGTATCGCCTGATGCAGAGTTTCTAGGCTACCCTGTAAACCATATGCCTGACCCTCAATTTAAGAGTCAGGAAGCAGTTGACCTATTACTAGCTTTTCCTGCTATTCAGATTAAATCACTACAAAGGGAAATCAGAGTTGCAAAATTAATTAATAATAGGCTATCTGAAGTTCCCTCACAGGTATACGAAGAACTTAGAAGGGGGGATGAATGGTATTGCCATCTGACCTTCTTGGCAGAAAGCAGCCTTCCTGGCCAGCAAAGCTATCTTATATTTTATGGTAACCCAAATGCAGAACTTCCAGATTATGTATCCGACATGGAGGTTACGGGTGACGGATATGCCTTAGATATCGAAAACGTGTTTTTTAAGGCAAAACTATCCCGACAAACTGGTCAGATTGAAAGTATGTTCTATAAACGATTACGAGGTTTGGAACTTTATTCAGGTGGCGAAGGTCATGGCGAACCTCCGGGAATTGATTGGTCTCATGACTATGTCGCACAAGGACATTTTCAAAAATTCAGAACCACCTTATGGGATGAATGCCCCGATTATGAAATTATCCGGGGGCCAATTTGCACTATTGTAAGAAGGTGGGGCTTCCCATACTCACCGTTACATCCGCTTTTTTCTCCAAGTCGCATAAATATGTATGTAGAATACCGCTTCTATTCTGGCTTACCTTACTTTATTAAATCAAGCAAGTTCACTACACTTAAGGAACTGGTAATTGATAATTTGAGAGATGATGAATGGGTACTAACTGGGCAGGCTTTTACTCATAGTTTATGGATTGGGCAAGATGGAAAGGTTCATCTTGGTGCAGTTGAGCCTGGCGAAAAAAATAATTTATGGGGAGTTGGACTTTATGATAAAGAAAATACTGACGCATTTATTGGTATATTTTTAGAACACCGTGCCGAAGGGTTGGCATCTATTAACCATTCCGGAGCTCCTATTCTTAATAATAAGTGGCATGGGCAACTTTGGAGCCGCCATGTTCTGGGTACAAATACCAAGTTAGCTTCAGGTACTACTTTTCATCAGAAAAATGCCTACTTAACTACCCCATTTACTGAATCCAATGGACCCGGAATAGTTGAAGACCTCAGGGAAGAATTATTAAGTCCTCTAGTGGTCAGGGCTTTAAACACTCTACAATCAGGAAAGATTGAATATAGTTCAGCATATCTGGCAAAACCTGGAGAGGCTGATGATGCTCCTTTATCAAAGGATTTACTTTGGAAAGCCCTGGAATTGGCAAAAGAGGGCCAATTTTTAACTGGCACTCCAATGCTTGACTTACTAAGTGTGGTCGAATTGGGTTTTGTATATGATATTCAGATTAAAGGCGATGATACTGTACTTGTGATATTTGCAATGCCCCATAAGGGAAGACCATTAGGAGTTTATTTCGAATCCGGTTCGAATTCTCACCCAAGCTATAAGGGTTCGATGAATATTCCAGAAACATTACTAAAAGTGCCTGGAGTCAAAAAAGTAATCTTTAAACAAACCTGGTATCCTGAATGGACTTCCAATTTGATTACAGATTCTGGCCGCAGGAAACTACAGCTTCCTGAATTGTAATTATTAAAAGGCTAAAAGCCTCAAACGGATTTTTAACACAAATAGATATGGTACACATGAGTAAAAATAAAAGTGAATCAGTACTGATTGAAACTATTGGCAATACAGAAATTAATCAGGAGAACCAGTTTTTATCTGATGATAGCACTGATCTTAAATTCAAAGAAATTCACACCCCATTAAAAAGGAGAAAATTTCTCGGTTTAGGAATGTTTGGCTTAGCTGGAATTACAATTTCTTCGCTTTCCTCTTTTGCAGAAAATGTTAGTACAAATTTCAGGAATTCTCCATTGATTAAAATGTTTACAGGAATAGAGAAAAGCTATTGGGAAAGGACAGATAAATTTGAAGTCAAGAAGGAATTAATAAAGACAGCATGGAAGAATAAAGACTTCCGACAGGTTCGTGCATTAGCAAATTCTATAAGAATAAGCAGTAACCAGGCCAGAATTGATAATGATATCCCGGGTGTTCCAGTATCTGCATCTTCAGATTTTAAAAAAGTTTCAGATCTACCTATTCAATGGAAGAATTTTGCCAGAGGATGGAACTACTACAAAATATTTAGTGTTTCGGATCAGAATAACTTCAAAAGAACACAGGAACCTGTTGAGATGTTGCTCTCGTTTCCTGCAGATAAGGTTAATTTTTTAACCAGAGAATTAAGACTTGCAAAGCTGGAAAATGGTAAACTTTCAGAAGTGGTTTCCCAGGTATACAATGAAATCAAAAGAGGAGGCAATCTCTACTGTAAGTTGATTTTTTTTGCAGATTGTAAAGCCAATGATAAACAGCATTATTTCGTGTTTTTCGGTAATCCCAATGCTGAAATGCCTGACTATATTAGTGATTTGGAAACAAAGGGTGAAGGGTATAAATTGGATATCGAGAACAATTACTTTAAGGTAAAACTCTCAAGGCAAAATGGAAAAATCGAAAGATTAACCATAAAGCGTAACCATGGCCTGATACTTTATCCTGGAGGAGTTGGACACGGAGAGTATGGAAGTATTGACTGGTCAAACGATTACATGTCAGATGGTGGATTCCAAAAATACAGAATTGCTCTTTGGGATGAATGCCCTGATTATGAGATAATTCAGGGTCCTGTATGTACAATAGTCAGAAGCTGGGGGTTTCCCTATTCACCGCTTCACCCGGTTTTCTCACCTTCCAGGCTGAATATTGATGTAGAATATCGCTTCTACTCAGGTTTACCTTATTTTCACAAATATTGCAGAAAGCTTGCTACAAAAGATTTTCAGGTCGGGGCAATTCGCGACGATGAATGGGTTTTCCCGGGTAAAATTTTACCGGAAATTTTATGGATAGATGAGAAAGGAAAACTTCATATCGGGCCTGTGAAGGCTGAACATGCTGAAAAACTATGGGGTGTAGGATTTTATAATAAAGACACTTCAGATTCATTCATTGCATTGTATTTGGAACATAAAGCTGAAGGAATTCCCATTTTGCATACAGGTGTCCCTAGAACTGATACGACCCCGTTTCATGGTCAGGTATGGGCCCGTTATCCCTACAGAAATGGTCCGATGAAAGAAGGATCAACAATATTTTCAAAAAATGCCTATGTCACCGTCCCATTTAATTCTGCCGATGGTCCGGCTCAAATTGAAAAATTGCGCGAAGAATTAAAAGCACCTCTCTCCATAAAATCTGAAACCCTAAATCTGACAAACAAGGCAATACAATCAGATCAACCACTCGCAAGAAAAGGTGAATCTTCGGATAGTCCTATTTCAAAAGATTTATTATGGAAAGCGTTGGAGAATTGTAAAGACCCGCAGCTTTATCATTCAGATATCAGTATAGTGGAACTTGGCTTAGTGTATGATATCCGGGTTCAGGGGGATTCGGTTAATGTTGTTTTGGCTATGCCGCATCGGGGAAGGCCATTAGGTACCTATTTTACTCATGGTTCAAGTTCACTTCAACAAGGCCCTGAAGCCAAAGGAAGAACATCCATGTCCATTCCGGATGCTCTACTTAAGGTTCCCGGAGTGAAGAAAGTTACAATGACACAAACCTGGAATCCAGGCTGGAACTCTAATTTTATTACCGATCAGGGTCGAAAAAAATTAGAGCTAATGCCTCTTTCTTCAGAAATTTTATAAAGTATAAGGGATAGTTAATTTGGAAAAGCAAATATTGAATCACTCAGTAATGACTCCCTATGAAAAATCAGGGATTATGGAGAATTTAAATGAGCTTGTAAATAAAGCTCCCGAAATTCGAATCACTTCCTGCGCAAAAATGACTAGGAGAAGATTCGTGGATATTGGATTAATGAGCTGTTTGGTTTCAACTCCCTTGATGTCATCGGCCTCAAACTTTCTTAAGGCTAATTCTAAGTTGCAGCCTGACCCACAGAAATTGATGAAAAACCTCTTCTTAATGGACGGACATACCCATGTCATGTCACGACAGCTCTTGCAAGGTTTGGAATTTGGTGAAAGGTACCCTGATGGCACAGTCGATTTACCCAGAATTATTGAAGGTAAACTGAATGCATTGTTCTTTTCAGTATATACCCCTGAACCGTATTACCCCGGACGTCACGAGGTTAAAAATACCTTTCGGGTTGTACAAATTGCATTAGAGCAACTTGAAAAGAATAGCCAATTTATTGAGTTAGCCCTGAATGCCAGCGATATTAAGAGAATAAACAGAAAAGGGAAAATCGCAGCTTTTCTTGATCTGGAGGGTGGATTCGATTTGGATGGAGATTTAAATCTATTGAAAGCTCTTTATCGTTTGGGACTAAGATCTCTTCAGCTCACAGCACATAATGAGAGCAATGGATTTATTGACTCCTGTTACGGACCCAAAAAATGGGGTGGAATTAATGAACATGGACGTACTATTGTTCATGAAATGAATCGTTTGGGTATGCTCATCAATGTGGCGCATGCCTCAGATGAAGCTATTATTCAGGCAGCCGAGGCAAGTTATCAGCCTATTGCTTATACCCATGGGGGATTTAGAGGCATAGTCAACAATATTCGTTGCATATCCGATGAAGGAGCCCAAGCTATAGCAAAAAAAGGAGGAGTTGTTGGAATACAATTTGGAAACACCTTTAATAATCCAAATTATGTTGAATGGATGAAGCTTAATAGTACAGCACCTAAGAACACTCCGCCCCGATCGGATAAGTTTTCAGGTACTGTTTCCCTAAATGAAATTGATTCAAAAGAAGCAAGTTCATTACCTTTTGTATTTAAGGGTGTAATGCCAGATGAAATCAGAATGGGGGTTGATCAATTAGCCCGAGTAATTGATTATGGCGTTCAGCTTATTGGTGAAGATCATGTTGCACTTGGTTCGGATCTGGATGGAGGTGTTCCTCTACCTAAAGAGATGAAAGATATCAGTGATTTTCCAGCAATAGTAAAGGCCTTGGTTGATCTGGGATATTCAGAAACACGAATTCGTAAAATTTGTGGTTTGAACTGGTTAAGACTGATAGAGAAAGTGACTGAAAATTCTTAAATTAGATACAAATCAATCATTTATAATGCGTTCAAAACAAGAAATAGTTCGAAGAGAGTTTATAAAGAAAACTGTCTTAGCAACCGGAATCAGCCTGATTCCGGACCTAAGTTTAGGCTTAAATCTCCCTGAAACTTCTTTTAGAAATTATTCGGATTCCTCTGACAATGAGGGTGTCAAAACCGTTGCATTTATAGCCAATACCTATTGGAATCAATCACATGCCGATATGGTTGCCACTAAAATTTTTCTCGGCTATCCTATGGATGATGGATTGAAAAAGTCCAAACTGAAAATAGTTTCAGTTTGGATCGATCAGATTCGTGCGAACGATACCGGAGTACGAATTGCAACAATGAATGGTGCCAAAGTTTACCCTACTATCGCAGAGGCATTAACACTTGGAGGTGACCAGTTAGCAGTTGATGCGGTTATATATATTGGAGAACATGGGGATTACCCCTTGAATCGCCTTGGTCAGAAGCTTTACCCTCGAATGAATTTTCTGGAACAAATTTTCAGGGTCTTCGATGCTTGCAAGAAATCCGTGCCGCTGTATTCCGATAAACACTTGGCATACAGCTGGTTGGATAGTAAATGGATTTATGACCGTGCTAAAGAATTGAATGTACCGATGATGGCAGGTTCCTCAATCCCATACACCTGGAGGAAACCATTTCTGCAGCATCCGATAGGCACAAAAATTACAGAAGCGGTAGCATTTACCTATGCTAAACTGGATATCTATGCCATCCATGTTATGGAACTGCTACAGTCTATGATTGAGCGTAGAGCAGGAGGAGAAACTGGTATTTCCAGTCTGGAAACAATTGAGGGAAATGCCGTTTGGAATGCATTGGATTCGGGTAGAATTTCATGGGATTTGCTAAATGCTGCATACGATACAATCACCTATAAATTACCCGGAACACTTCGTGAGTTAGTTAAAGAACCGGTTGCTGTTATATTGAACTATATCGATGGAACCAAAGCTTCATTTTTTATGCTGAACGGATTCAAAATAGAGAAAATGCCTAATGGCATTCGAAACAATGGACATTTTGCTTATGCAGCTATTGCTGATGGCAAAAAGGTTGCTTCCGAATTTGTTGTTGATGCTAGTCTTAGCCACTCTCATTTCAGCTACCTGACCTATAATATAGAGAATTTTATCTTGAGCGGAACCTCACCTGCAGCCATCGAACGTAACTTGTTATGCAGTGGAGTTGCAGACATGGCTGTTCGTTCCCAAATTGAGCGCAGACCTATTGAAACCCCATTTTTGAAAATAAAATATGCACCATCAGATTCAGAGCCCTTTCTGCCAACAAATCCTGGTCCGGTTGGACAGAGCTTAGGTCCCTGGCCTCCAAAAGGATATGAGTTTATTAATTTTACCCATTAATTCACTTATACTAAAGTTTTGAATTATGATTTCTGAAAGAAAAAATATCCAGATAAATTACCCTATTCTCAGGCAGAAATGCAGGAATTGTTAAAAGAGGGGGGACTTGGTAGTTTGCTATTTTTTATTGTGCCTTAAATAT
>JBIIWE010000115.1:0-6805 GCA_044339075.1 Daejeonella sp.
CAGATCCTTTTTTCCTTGATTCAAAAATGATTGATCATTTCACAATTAAAACTGATCCAGAATACCGCTTTTTACCATTATTCAGATCTATCGTGTAATAATATACACCCAGCGCCAATTCATTCCCCCGAGATCTTTCATCCCATTGTTTTTAAACAAATACTTTCGAAAATCACATTCCCTATCTGTTAAAAATTATGAGTTCAGATCCGGGATAAGATAAATTTCAAACTTTTTCCATTCTGGACCAATGGATTCTGCGATATTTCCCCATGAATAAGTACCCATCCTATGGATTCTTATATGAAGGATAAGTTTGATTTTATTCCTGATGCGGAAGGTTTTAATACATTAATAACATAAGTTGCCATTCATTCATAGTTCCGGGACAAAGACCGTTAATAGTTTGATTAAAAAATTCATCCGGAGCATTCGAAGCGTTAACGAGCATCATAAATCCACTTTCATCACCCGGGGTATGATCTTCCAGAAGTGTATGCCAGTTATTATTGAAACACGCGACAGTAGTGCTGGTTATTTTGTAGCTCCCATCCGAAGAGCAAGTTGATGAAGTATAGCTGTAGTTCGTAGCCATGGTTGGCCCGGGGTTTAATGCGCTTTCGAAAGTGATATTTACAAGTGGTTCTCCAAAATCCCCTATAAAAGTTTGACCGAAAGAAACAATTGGTGTCATCAAAATAATGAAAGCACTTTAAAAAATCCACACTGAATCAGTCAAAAGATAATAGACCAAACTATGGATTTTTGTATTGTTCGAAATACACCAAATAAAATAACCCGAAAAAGGAATTCCATGGCTAAATTAATTGTACAAAACGTGATGAAAGTATGCTGATGTCAGAAATTTAACTTACATCCATTTAGACGCGAAGCGATTGAAATCTTGCCTGATGTCATTTATGATTTTTTCGTCAGTAAGATATTGATCATAAAGTCCGGTGTTTTCATCAGCTAATTTTGGGTCTACAAATCCTGCTGAGTTCTTCACTTGATTCTCAATAGCCTTAATATTCTCATTTATGCGATGCTTAAGATCATCAATATTATTGATCTGGATCAAAAACTGATTCTGAAAGTGCTCAATACTTTCAGCTACTTCCCTTCCTGTATTATCCGAAGCAATTTCTTCCAATCGCTTTTTAAGAATACCTATTTCCTGCTTATAAAAATCTAAGCCTCTCAGTGCATCGCTATGCAGATTTGATATGTGTTTTATATTTATTTCTTTCATAATACAACGATATAACAATCTGACATAATTTAAAATGATCAAAAACAGAGAATTCTATGATTTTGCTCATAAAAATAAAACGTCTGTCTTCCTATCCTTAACCAGTTAAACATTGTACCTCAATAATGCTCCAATACAATGAAGTATAGAGCTTAAATCCAAATTTTTACTATGTGTTTCTCTGCAACAGCAAGTTTTGGCGCCAGCGCCATTTTATTTGGAATTGGCTCTATATCGATGAAGAATTCAGAAAACAGGCCACAAAAATTTTTAGCCTCCATTCCTCTCCTGCTTTCAATTCAACAGATATTTGAAGGGATATTATGGCTTTCCATTTCAAACCCTGCCTATCTTGAATGGGTTAAACCTACAACTTATGGATTTCTGTTATTTGCCCAGGTGATATGGCCAATTTTTATTCCAATGACGATTTTGCTTCTTGAGAAAGAACCAGGGCGCAGGAAAGCACTTTCGTGTTTTTTGACATTGGGTGTTATACAAGCCCTTTTGATGGGATACGGTTTATTTGTTTTCCCGACAGAATCATCTATTTCCGGCTCGCATATCAGGTATGATATGGATTTTGCAGTTGCGAATAATTGGTATGGTGGAGTATTTTATATACTTGCTACCGGTTTTTCACCTTTTGTCTCAAGTATCAAAAAAATCAGCCTGATTGGTGTGATCATTCTATTCACATATCTGTTTACAAGAATCTTATATGGTTATTATGTGATATCTGTTTGGTGTTATTTTGCCGCGATGATAAGTTTTGTGATATTGTCTGTAAGCCTTAAATTCAAAAAAGAGGCACTAGTAAACATATCTATATCCGAATAACAAAAAAAACATTTTAATTTAAAGGCCGGATACGATGAAGCATGCTTCATCGTATCCGGCCCTATCTAACATAAATTAAGTTCTTATATTTTCTTTAACCCGTCTTCCAGATCCTGAAGGAGGTCATCAACAGATTCAATTCCTACTGAATACCGGATCAGGCTTTCCGGAATACCCAAAAGAGCACGCTGAGCTTCTGTTAGTTCAACATGACTTGTGGTACGCGGCGGGCCAGCAAGTGTACTGACAGAACCAAGGCTGGCAGCAAGATGTACCAGTTTCAATGAAGGAAGAAACTTTTCTACCAAATCATATCCACCATCCAGAGCAAAACTTAACATACCACCAAATCCACGCATTTGAGATTTAGCAATATCATGTCCAATATGGGTTTCAAGTCCCGGATAAAACACATCACTCACCTTAGAATGAGCCTTAAGGTATCTTGCAATTTTCATAGCTGACTCATTTTGACGAGAGACCCTCAATTCAAGAGTTTTCATACCCCTGGCAATCATATAGGCAGGATCAGCCTGCAGACTTGCTCCATTGATCTCCCTGAAATGGAATACCTTCTGAACGAGTTCCTTATTACCTGCTAATAAACCACCCATTGCATCTGAGTGACCACACAGATATTTAGTAGCACTATGAAGTACCAGGTCGGCACCTAAAGACAAGGGATTTTGATTGATTGGAGTAGCAAAGGTATTATCAACTACAACGATCGCTCCCACTTTCTTAGCTGCCAAGGCAATTCGTTTGATATCAACTATTTTAAGAGTAGGATTTGTTGGAGTCTCCAGGTAAACTAAATCGCAACCTTTGGCAATTTCCATTTCCATTTCCTCATGATCTCCTGTCTCACAAAGCTTTATATCTACCTGATAATCAGGGAAAAAATCAAGAAACAATTTGCTTGTACCTCCATAAGTATCCTTTACCGAAACAACTCTTTTCCCAGGCTTCAGGAAGGTAAACAGGGTATTACTAATTGCAGCCATACCGGTAGCAAAGGCCGTCGCTGCCTCAGCTCCTTCAAGCACTCTGATCTTTTCTTCCAAAGAGGCAACCGTAGGATTGGTATTACGGCTATAAATAAAACCATCCTCCTTTCCTACTGAGATATCATACCATTTATCAAGGTCATTATAGGCAAATGCTACGCTATTTACTATTGGAGTTGTAACAGCTTCTTTAAAATAAGGATTATCCTCTCCGGCCCAAACGGCTTGTGTTGCTTTGTTATATTTTTTATTTTCCATAATTCGATTGTATTGATATTCATCATTACTTCTGTTTGGATAGGTTCAAACGAAGAACGAGTTGCAAATTAAATAAATGAAGAGAGCTTCCTGGAGATTACCTGACAGGTTTGAGCAAAACATCATGAAATGTAAGGTCTGAATCAGGATCAATGATCTTTAACTTCACCTGATCAACTGATCCATCAGCATTCAAAGCAAATGTAAGGTATGAATCTACCTTTAGGCTCTTATTTTTCAAAGTAGCTATAAAAATGTTATAAAGGCAATAGTCAAGCCTTGCATTTTGTTGCGGTAATTGTTTAAATTCCATTAGCAAAACTGCACCTGAGGGAATTAATAAAACCTCCATATAAACCTAATCACTGAATTTACCTGCAAGATTTGCAATTGAAAGATCGTATTCGCCTGCAGAATCTGATTAAGAGGTTTATATAGCTATCTTCTCTGTCATGAGAAAAACAATTACACCTAAAAGATTACTGAATTTTACGATAAAATATGATCTAAACGATGCGAGAATTCCCCTAAAAGTTTTTAGTTTTAATAGTTTATATTAGTGTAAACATATTCAACAAAACTCCATTAAGAACTCATTTCTATGAAAAGAATTTCATTGATCAGCCTGTTAATCCTAGGGCTTAGCAGTGTCATCGCCCAAACAAAAAGTAACTGGTCGCCCACGCAAACCATTAAACACAAGGTAATCAGCACAGTTAGGGTTTCTCCGAATGGGGAAAAAGTGGTTTATGCTGTAAAGGAACTTAAAACAATTGAAGGCAAAAGCGATTTTATCAATCATCTTTTTATATCAGACAATAATAATACGAATACCATTCAGCTTACTCAGGGCGAAAAGAACAATATTAATCCCAAATGGAGCCCTGATGGAAAACAGATCGCATTTGTCAGCAACCGTGATGGAAAGAACAACCTATACTTCCTAAAGTTAGGGGGAGGGGAAGCTGAACGGTTAACTGACCTTAAAACAGGAATAAACGATTTTAAGTGGAGTACTAAAGGAAATCAAATTGCATTTACCAGTTCTGATTTTGAAACTGAAGAAGAGACTGGGAACAAGAAATCGGGGAACGATTGGTATTTCATGAATGAAAATTTTAAGCAAGGACGCCTCCATTTGCTTCAGCTAAACAAAAAAGATGAAAATGGGATGCCTCAGATTACAACGCTAAGCAAGGAGAACAGACATATCAATTCATTTAGCTGGAGTCCGGATGATCAATGGATTGCCTATGCTCATGCGGCCTCTGCAGGTGTTGAAGACAATACACTCTGTGATATATCAATGATCAAGGTCAGTTCAGGTGAAGTTAAAGTTATTGCCAATACTCCGGTGGGTGAAAATCAACCCTTATTCAGTCCTGATGGCAAATACATAGCATATTACAATCTGGATGAAAAAGGGATTTGGGGAGGTACAACTTCTGTTAAGATTTTTGCTCTTGAGGATGGAAGCGTTCAAACATTGGCAGATACGCCAAATGGCCCGGCTGAACTTATTGGCTGGAGCAGCGATGGAAAAACAGTTTATACTCTGGAGCCATTTCATACTAGCACCAGAATATTCAGGCTAAGCAGTGATGGGAAACAGGCAACTGAATGGACTACTGGTACGAAGGGCGTAATTAGCGGACTTGAATTGAATAGCAAGGGCACCCATTTCGGTTTTACATTTCAGAATACTTCAATATCACAGGACGGCTATATCAGCAGTGCAAGCAGCTTCTCAGCCCTAAAAATAAGTAATATTAATCCTGAGCTTGGCAGTTTGCCGGTTCCGAAAACCGAGCTGATCTCATGGAAGAGTTTCGATGGAATGGAAATTGAAGGACTTTTAACCTATCCTATAAACTATGAGGCAGGTAAAAAATATCCTTTTATTCTCAATATTCATGGCGGACCGGCAGGGGTATTTAGCGAAAATTTCATTGCCATGTCGGGTATTTATCCACTTGCTGCCATAGCAGAAAACGACATCTTCATACTCAGACCGAACCCAAGAGGATCAAATGGTTATGGATTGAAATTTAGGGAAGCCAATCACCGTGACTGGGGTGGTGCCGATTACAAAGATTTGATGGCGGGTGTTGATTATGCTATTTCAAAAGGATGGGTAGATCCCAACAAAATGGGTGTAATGGGATGGAGTTATGGTGGATTTATGAGCAGTTGGATTGTTGGTCACACCAACCGTTTTAAAGTTGCAAGCATCGGGGCACCTGCAGTCGACCTGGTCACTCAGGATCTGACAGATGATATTCCAGGCTTTCTTCCTTCCTACATGGAAAAACAACCTTATGAAGACTGGACGGTATATGACGATCATTCCCCCTTGCGATTTGTACAAAATGTAAAAACTCCTGTGCTTTTGCAACATGGACAGTCGGATATACGAGTGCCTTTTAGTCAGGGATTAATGTATTATAATGCATTAAAACGTAGAGGGGTTCCTGTGAGATTTCTTGTGCTTCCCAGACAACCACATAGCCCTGCTGAGCCTTCAATGATTCTTAAAACAGCTCAGACTAATCTGAGCTGGATGTTGCATTATTTGCAGGGTAAAGAATTAGGGTTTTAATAATTTTTTAATTTAGAGAGGTGGCAAGGCGGTGGCGGTGGCGGTAGCGGGTCAAGCCCGCCATGACAAGAAATTATTGATTGACTGATAGTGGAACTCTTCCGGGTAGACATAAAAAATCCAGATGATCACAACCATCTGGATTTAATTAAAATCTATATTTCAGGCTTAAAATAGCTGCGATAATGCTGTCTGCTATATCTTCACCTTAGTATCTCCACCTTTTTTCAAATCAATATCATGTGGCTGGTTTTTCTTCCAAGAACCACGTGTAAAGTCAGGTACATCCACTGAATTGGATCGGTTATTTACTGACCACTCACTCAATGGCCATACTGAGCTCCATGCTGCTGCATCGTAAACATCCTGGTCAAGAGGCAAACCATTTCGTAAACAATCTATCAGGCGCCAATCCATTAGGAAGTCCATGCCACCATGTCCTCCAACTTTTTTTGCCAGTTCGCCTACTTTTTTAACAATGTTTGGTGTATATTTTTCTTCAAGAGCTTTAAATTCAGCTTCCTTCACCCAGCCTTCATGGCTATTGGAAATTTTAGGCTCTGGATATTTCATAGCAGTGCCTTTGGTTCCACTTACCAGGTGTATTCGCGAATATGGACGGGGAGAAGTTACATCATGTTGTATCATGATCGTCTTCCCATTGGTGGTACGAATAGTGGTGGTATTCATGTTGCCTTTAAAATCTTTGCCAACAAATTCTTTATACAGATCATTTTTTGCGGCTTCAGCTTTAGCGCGTTCACCCATTTGGAAATCATTAGAAGACACAGAAACCAGGTAATCCATTTTATCACCACGATTTATATTCAAAACCTGACAAACCGGACC
>JBIIWE010000116.1:0-6795 GCA_044339075.1 Daejeonella sp.
GAAACAAAAGGGTTCGGATTCATCGTTCCTGCAGATGGTAGTGAAGATGTATTCGTTCATTCATCTGGTCTAATTGATCAAATTCGTGAAAACGATAAGGTTGAATATGAAGTTGAGCGTGGCAAAAAAGGCCTTAACGCTGTTAATGTGAAAGTTGTTTACTAAATCAACATAAATCATTGAACAAAGAAAAGCATGTCGTGAGACATGCTTTTCTTGTTATACGTATTTCTTCAATAATTAAAATTTCTTGATTTTCAATCTATTTGAGTATCTTGTATAATTATACAATTAAATAAACAGCGCAATGCAATCAGGTACAGTAAAATTTTTTAACGAAACAAAAGGGTTTGGATTTATCGTCCCTTCAAATGGTGATTCAGAGGTTTTCGTTCATTCATCAGGTCTAATCGATAGAATTCGTGAGAATGACAGTGTTGAGTACGAAGTAGAGAATGGTAAAAAAGGCCTTAA
The DNA here is from genome assembly GCA_044339075.1 of Daejeonella sp. Classification (GTDB taxonomy): domain Bacteria; phylum Bacteroidota; class Bacteroidia; order Sphingobacteriales; family Sphingobacteriaceae; genus Daejeonella. The sequence goes on from JBIIWE010000116.1 coordinate 475, forward strand.
CGCCGTTAATGTGAAAGTTGTTGGATAAATCAACATAAATCATCGAACAAAGAAAAGCATATCTTATGGGTATGCTTTTCTTATTTAAAAACAATTAATATTATAAAAAATCATTTGCCAAATTGGCCAGTTCACTTCGCTCTCCTTTTTGAAGAGTTATATGAGCATAAAGAGGATGATTTTTAGCTTTGTCTATCAAATATGACAAACCATTACTCTCTGCATCCAAATAAGGAGTGTCAATCTGATAGATATCACCGGTAAATACTATTTTAGTTTCTTCTCCGGCTCTGGAAATAATGGTTTTAATTTCATGTGGAGTTAGATTCTGAGCTTCATCAACAATAAAGAATATCTTGGTTAAAGTTCTTCCTCTGATAAACGCTAGAGGTGCTATTGATATTTTCTCAGTAGATACCAGTTCATCAATTTTGGCTTGTCCCTTTTCATCATCCCCAAGTTGATCCTTTATAAATTTAAGATTATCCCATATTGGAGCCATATAAGGATCAATCTTCGATTTAATATCTCCAGGTAAAAACCCTATATCTTTATTGCTTAATGGCACGATGGGTCTGGTTACAAAGATTTGCCTGTAGTTTTTTCTTTGTTCGAGTGCACTGGCCAATGCCAGCAAGGTTTTACCGGTTCCTGCATTACCTTGTATGGTCACCAGTTTAATTGCTGGATTTAATAAAGCATGGATTGCAAATGCCTGCTCTGGATTTCTTGGCTCAATATTGGATACCGGCTGATTTGATATGTATCTAAATTCTGATCTTTTATAATCATAATAGGCACCAACAGTCTTATTTTTGCCATTTAGTATATAAAAATTATTATCCTGAATGATATTTATTCCGATCGATGAAATTGGTAAAACCTTCTTTTTTACCAATTCATCCAATAATTTATTCGGTACTTTATGAATTATTGTTTTACCAGTGTAGAGTTCTTCTACATTTTTTATCTTACCTGTCTCATAATCTTCCGAAAAAAGATTTAATGCTTTAGCTTTTAGTCTCAGACAAATATCTTTTGAAACAAGAATGATTTTTTTTTCGGGATATTGCTCCTGCAAACTCAATGCAGCATTTAATATTCTATGATCAAATTTTCCTTCACCAAAGATTTTCTCTGCATTGGTTGTACCTGGAATATCATCCATAACCACTTTGAAATTGCCTCTGCCCTTCCCTTTTAATGGGAGCCATTGATTGATCAGGTTATTCCTGGATAGTTCATCCATGAGCCGTATAAAGCTTCTTGCTTCATAATTCCGGGTATCGTTTCCACTTTTTAAATTATCCAATTCTTCAAGTACCTGGATAGGGATGGCTACATCATGCTCTTTAAAATTCTGTAATGCATCGTGGTCATAAAGAATTACGGATGTGTCTAGAACAAAGATCTTTCCTTTGTAATCCATTGAATTGTCTTTTGTCATTTGATATAAAAATAAAGAAAATCGATGGAAGGATTTAACGATTACTGGAAAATGTATAAAAAGAAAACGGAGACCTTACTCTTGCGATTGGGATCTCCGTTTCAAATTTTTGCAACCGTAATTGCAAAAATTATTAAGCCTTATTTACTTCAATCGGTTCGTCTCATCAGTTTTTTCAAACTTTCAGTATCCGTAGCCTTTTACTTTCTCATTGCATCCGTTCCGTAGAATGTTTACAATATAGGTAATGCCTGTCTTTTCGATTTTGTCTTCCAGCCTTGATCTCACGATTTCTGGTCTGAATTGAAAATTAAATTATCCAGAATCTGATGAAGCCCGAAAGCTTCGGATTTAAGGATATTGTTTCAGGCTATCAAAGTACTTCCGACTTAACAACACTAATCTACGGTGAAAACAAGCTGCTGCCAAGAAAAAAACACCTTTATTACATACATTTTTTTCACACTTTTTGATAGATTATCAACATTAGATTTATAGTTAAAGAATTGATAATTAGTATTATAAATAAACTTAGATAGGTTTATTAACAATTTAAATTCATTTTTTTATACACAAGAGTCCTGGAATTTTCTTTTTTTCAAGTACAAATAATTCCTCAAAAAGCTGGCTTTTAAATAAAATATAGAATTTTCAACAAAGATAAGTTTTACTTTGAAAAGGTTAAATCTGCCTGGTTCATTAAATTATCAAATCTTGAATTTGAAAATTAATAATAACGGATTTTAGAAATAGTTTTTCTGAATTTTTTAGCAAAAAGAAAACGGAGACCTTACTCTTGCGATTGGGATCTCCGTTTCAAATTTTCGCAACCGTAATTGCAAAAATTATTAAGCCTTATTTACTTCAATCGGTTCGTCTCTTCAGTTTTTTCAAACTTTCAGTATCCGTAGCCTTTTACTTTCTCATTGCACCCGTTCCGTAGAATGTTTACAATATAGGTAATGCCTGTCTTTTCGATTTTGTCTTCCAGCCATGGTCTCACGATTTACGGTCTGAATTGAAAATTAAATTATCCAGAATCTGATGAAGCCCGAGAGCTTCAGATTTAAAGATATTGTTTCAGGCTATCAAAGTACTTCTTACTTAACAAATCTAATTTACGGTGAAAACTAGCCACAGGCAAGAAAAAAACGACTTTATTACACACATTTTTTTCACATAATTTAAAGAATTATTAACATCAATTAATTTTATAATATATTGATTTACAATAAATAATGTCTTATTTATTTGTTTATTAACAATTCTATTTTATTCATACTATTAACAATTGATCTGAATATCAATTTTTACATTAAGTAAAAAAGACCCTTGCCTTTTTAAATTGTTTATTTAATATTCTAAAATGAGCCTGGTTTAACAAAGCATAATTTCAGAATAACTATTTTTACAAGGGATATTTATGTTATTCAAGGTTAAATGAAACAAACCAGAGAAATAAAGACCTTTTTTTTTAGTCAATACTTTTCTGATGGCCTTAGAATCACTTTTGGGGTACTTCTCCCCTCTCTGATTTTTTATCAGCTTGACTTATTATCAATTGGTCTAACCATTTCCTTAGGTGCGGTTTGCACAAGTATAGCAGATAACCAGGGCCCAATTAATCATAAACGAAATGGAATGTTCTTCTGCACCATTTTCGTATTCAGTACTGCTCTGTTAACAGGTCTGATCAATAAATATCCCTTGCTTATTGGAATTGAAATACTTCTATTATCCTTTTTCTTTTCTATGTTTTCAGTATATGGAAACAGAGTTTCATCAATAGGTACTGCTGCTTTACTTATCATGATACTTACAATTGATGAGGGTGTAATTAAATATAATGGTGCCTGGGGACATGCTTTATTTATTCTTGCAGGTGGAATATGGTATATGTTATTAAGTATTTCCTTATCTCAAATATGGCCTTACCGATTAACTCAGCAGGCACTAGGTGAATGTATCAGGGATGTTTCTGTCTATGTGAAGCTAAAGGCTGAATTTTATAATATTGAAAGTGATTTTGATCAAAATTATAAAAACCTAATTTCTCAGCAAGTACTAAGCCATGAACACCAGGATTCCTTAAGAGAACTTCTTTTTAAAACGAGATTAATGGTGAAGGAGTCGACTCATGAGGGCAGACTTCTAATACTGGTTTTTGTTGATATTGTTGACCTATTTGAACAAACAATGGCCACACATTATGATTATCAGGTCATTCGCAATACATTCGGAAAAACTGAGTCCCTGAAAGAATTCAATAAAATAATATTAAAGCTTGCTGAAGAACTTGAAAATCTTAGTTATTACATTATTAGTAATGAAAAACCAATCAGGCTTCACGATTTTAAACCACAGCTTGAGAATCTAAAATTAAGTATAGACCATGTTGAAGAGCTTGGAATTAATGGCCTTGTACTTAAAAAAATCCTAATCAATGTAAGGAATATGATCAGCCGGGTTGAAAAAATTTATAGTTATTTCAATCAAAAACAGCTTTCTGGTCAGAATGATGTGGATTATAGCAAATTTGTTTCTCATGATGACTTTGATTTTCAAAAAATTAAACAAAACCTAAGTCCCAAATCATCCATTTTTCGTCATTCAGTGCGGGTTTCATTGATGTTTTTGATTGGATTTTTAGTCTCTAAACTATTTCCGATTGGGCATCATAGTTATTGGATACTTTTAACCATTTTGGTTATTTTAAAACCCGCATATAGTTTAACCAGACAACGAAATGTAGAACGCCTTGTTGGAACTTTTATAGGAGGTATTGCAGGGGCACTGATTTTAATTTATGTGGAAGACCAAACGGTTTTGTTTGTTTTTCTACTGATTTTTATGGTAGGAACCTATAGTTCTCAACGCTTAAACTATACAGTCAGCGTTCTTTTTATGACGCCTTATATTTTGATCCTGTTTAGTTTTCTGGGTGAAAATAATTTAAACATTGCAAAGGAACGTATGGTAGATACATTGATAGGATCAATTATTGCCGTCTTTTCTAGTTATGTTGTTTTGCCAAACTGGGAATATTTTCAGTTTAAGAATTTTATGCGTGAGGTATTGATAGCGAACTACCATTACCTACACAATGTAGCTGAAGAACTGTCTGGAAAAAGATCGGATGTAACTTCTTATAAACTTGCCCGAAAAGATGTGTATGTAAGTTCAGCAAACCTAGGAAGTGCATTTCAGCGAATGTTGACTGAACCTAAAAGTAAGCAGCAAAATATCAAAGAATATCACAAGTTTGTGGTAATAAATCATATGCTTTCATCTTATATAGCAACATTGATGACCACGCTACAACAGGCAAATTCTATCGATATTGATTCTGCTCATATTAAATTGATTCGTAAGTCTTTATACGTTTTATCTGATGTAATTAAAAAGATGAATTCGCCAAATTTTAATGAATTGGAAATTACGATTTCTGATGTTAAAACTGAAATAAGCCAATCAAGTGAGGCTAAATTATTGTCTGAACAATTGGAACTCGTTCATAAGCTAATTTTGGATATTCAAAAATTAAGTCAAAATTAAATTCGAGAGTATCCAATTCGATAAATCCTTTTGGCTAAAACCATAATGGCAGACACATTGTGGGTTATAAACATAAATATTTTGAATAGATTATTCACTGTCTACCCATAGCACTAAACCGCTAGAGCCTCTTTGCTAGGTCGACCATTTTTAAATGCTTCACGGGGTTTTAATCCTAGTAATTCAAACATTTGCATATCTTCATTAAAAGAAGGATTGGGTGTTGTAAGTAGCTTATCGCCTGCAAATATAGAATTTGCACCTGCCATAAAACAAAACGCTTGATCAGTCATGCTCATTTCTGTTCTTCCTGCAGATAAACGTACCACTGTTTTTGGCATTATAATTCTTGCTGTCGCAATCATCCTGACCATCTCCCAAACAGAAACTCTAGGTTGATCTGCCAATGGTGTACCCTTAACAGGAACAAGTGCATTTACAGGAACTGATTCTGGGTGCTTTGACATCGTAGACAATGTTTTAAGCATAGAGATCCTGTCCTCAACCGATTCTCCTAAACCTATAATTCCACCACTACAAACTGTAAGCTTAGCTTTTCGTGCGTTATCTATTGTTTTTAAACGATCATCATAAGTCCGCGTGGTAATAATTCGTTTATAATCTTCTTCTGAAGTGTCTAAATTATGATTGTAAGCGTACAGGCCTGCGTCAGCTAATCGTTGTGCCTGCGACTCTGTAAGCATGCCAAGCGTGCAGCAAACTTCCATGTCAAGGGCATTCACAGAACTAACCATTTCAATTACTCTGTCAAAATCTCGGTTATCCCTTACTTCACGCCATGCGGCTCCCATACATAAGCGGGAGGCACCTGCATTTTTAGCTTTTTTTGCTGCGTCTGTTACTTGTTCTACGGACATTAATGCCTGAACTTCCAGATCAGTATGATATCTTGCTGCTTGAGGACAATATGAACAATCTTCTGGGCAACCACCTGTTTTTATGGAAAGCAAACTGCTTATTTGAACTTCAGAGTAATCTTTGTTTTCTCTGTGTATTGTTGCTGCACGATAAACTAAATCCAATAAAGGACTATGATATATTTCTGCAATTTCTTCTTTGGTCCAGTTATTTCTGATCTCAGTCATAGAATTATTCCGTTATTTAAAACGATAAGCAAATTTAAAATAAAAAAGTTAGGCTGAAAATCAAGATTAAATAAATTATAAGATAAGGTTACTAGCTAAACCTAATAACAATAAAAATCCAAATACGTCGGTAAATGTGGTTATAATTATCGATGAAGCTATTTCTGGGTCAATTCCGATTCTTTTAAGTACCAAAGGAATAGCTGAACCCGC
>JBIIWE010000117.1:0-6771 GCA_044339075.1 Daejeonella sp.
AAATAGAAATTAGTGATTAGTAGTTAGTGATTAGTGATTAGTAGTTAGTGATTAGTAGTTAGTAACTAGTAGTTAGATATTCGTATTTAGATATGAAGTGCTAATGTGAAATCAGCATATCCTCAGACTTCTGACCTCAGACTTCTTACCTCAGACTTCATACCTCAGACTTCATACCTCAGACAACAGACAACTGACAACTGATAACTGACAACTGACAACTGATAACAGACAACTGATAACAGATAACAGACATAAAATTTTAAATTCCCACATCCAATCTGTATATTTGCATGCCTCCCAAGCTAATTGGGCCAAATAATATGAAAGTAGTTTTCACACATCACGTACATTTACATCATCGCTTTGCGGCGATGTAATCATATATTCGTTTCTACGTGAAACTGTTTCTTAATAATTTTTTGGTCTGATTAAAACATATACTTTGAAAACTCTTAAAATAGCTATCCAGAAATCTGGTCGATTAAACGAAAAATCAGTTGAACTTCTTAAAAATTGCGGACTAAGCTTCGAAAATTATAAAAGTTCCCTAATATCCAGTGTTTCCAATTTTCCGCTTGAAATACTTTTTCTTCGTGATGATGATATCCCTGAATATGTGCAGGATGGAATTGCAGACCTTGGAATTGTTGGAGAAAATGTGATCAGTGAAACTGGTGTAGATGTTAGCTTCCTGCAAATGCTGGGCTTTGGCAAATGCACCCTTAAACTGGCAGTACAAACACATAGTACAATTGAAAATATTGCCGACCTGAACGGAAAATCCATTGCCACCTCCTACCCTGTAATCCTGAAAAATTTCCTGGATGATAACAAGATCAATGCTGAGATCAGAACAATTTCCGGATCAGTTGAAATTGCTCCGGGACTTGGATTGAGCGATGCCATATTTGATATTGTTTCAACCGGTGGTACCCTGAAAAGCAACGGACTTAAGCCTTTTGCTGAAGTCATGAAGTCGGAAGCTGTGTTAATCGGACGAAATGGCATTGAGAATGAACCACTGATTATTGAACTTATCCAACGAATACAGTCTGTGCTGCGTGCAAAAGAAACCAAATATGTGGTTCTGAATGCTGAAGTAAAAAACATTGATCAAATCTTATCACTATTGCCGGGAGTTAAAAGTCCGACTGTAGTTCCACTGGCGGAAGAAGGCTGGGTTGCCATCCATACGGTAATACCAGAGCGTGATTTTTGGGAAAAAATCAGCCTTTTGAAAGGTGCAGGAGCACAAGGCATCGTGGTCATGCCAATTGAAAAGATTATCTTATAGTCAGGTTTTAAAAATCGCCATGTTAAAAGTCTATAATTTTAAGGATCTGAATCGTAAAGGAATTGAAGACCTATGCCGACGCAATGTTGATCCAAATAATAATATCCGAACCACTGTTGCAGAGATCATTGATCATGTTAAGCAGAAAGGTGATGAAGCCTTAAGAGCGTATGCTGCAAAATTTGATGGAATTGTACTCCAAAAGCTTTTCCTGGATAAAGAGGAGATTAAAACCATTGCAGCTAATGTAGGAGAAGCTGAAAAAAATGCAATAAAACTGGCTTACAATAATATCCGAAAGTTTCATGAAACTCAGCTCCGTGCGGAAGAAAAAACTGAGACTACCAAAGGCGTTATTTGCTGGAGAGAATACAGAGCCATTGAAAAAGTAGGTCTGTATATCCCCGGTGGAACTGCCGTTTTACCCAGCACTTTTCTGATGCTTGGCATACCCGCAATACTTGCAGGCTGCAAAGAGATCGTTGTTTGTTCGCCACCACAAAAAGATGGAAAAGTGAATGCGTATCTGGCATTTTGTGCAGAATTATTAGGTATAGAACGCATTTATCTTGCTGGGGGAGCCCAGGCAATTGCTGCAATGGCCTATGGCACAGAAAGCATCCAGAAAGTTGATAAAATATTTGGCCCCGGCAATCAATATGTAACTAAAGCAAAAACAATGATTCAATCTGAAAGTCAGACCGCCATTGATATGCCGGCCGGACCATCGGAAGTGCTCATCATTGCAGATGATTCTGCAAATCCAGAGTATGTTGCAGCTGATCTTTTAGCGCAGGCAGAACACGGAATTGATAGTCAGGCAGTATTGGTTTCTGATTCAAAAAAGATCATTGTTGAAACTTCGGTGGAACTTAAAAAGCAAATAGCTCTTCTTCCACGGGCAGAAATTGCGTTGAAAGCAATAGAGAACTCCTATGCAATTTATTGTTCAAACCTTGAGGAAGCAATGGAGTTCAGTAATATTTATGCGCCTGAACATTTGATCCTGGCATCAGATCAATGGGAGGCTATCAGTCCGGATATTATTAATGCAGGCTCTGTATTTCTGGGACATCTGACTCCAGAAAGTGCAGGTGACTATGCTTCAGGAACCAATCATACCTTGCCTACCAGCTCATATGCCAGAGCTTATTCAGGTGTTTCAGTTGATTCTTTTATCAAAAAGATTACCTTCCAGCATATTAGTGAAGAAGGATTAAAAAATCTGGGACCTACAGTAGAAATATTAGCATCTTTAGAAGGATTACAGGCACATAAAAATGCCGTTAGCGTACGCCTGAAGAACAATCAGGCTTAAGAAAATCAGAATTTGCAAGGATATAAATCAATCATACGATGTTCAACCTACAGCATATACTTCGTAAAAATATAAAAGAGCTTATACCTTATTCATCAGCAAGGGATGAGTTCAAAGGAGAAGCTTCCGTTTATCTGGATGCCAACGAAAATGCATATGGATCACCTTTAAACGAAAGTTATAATCGTTATCCGGACCCATTACAATTCAAGGTTAAAAAACGCCTTTCAGAAATTAAAGGGGTTCCTCCCCGGAATATTTTTTTAGGCAATGGAAGTGATGAAGCGATCGACATTCTATTCCGAGCATTCTGCAATCCCGGATCAGATAATGTCATAACAGTTCCTCCCACCTATGGAATGTATGAGGTTTCAGCCAATATCAATGATGTGGAAGTCCGCAAGATTAAGCTAACTTCTGATTATCAACTCAATATGGAGGGTATTGCCGAGGCTATTGATGAGCATACCAAAATCATTTTCATTTGTTCCCCTAATAATCCTACGGGTAACTCGATCAACAGGGATGATATTGAAACCATACTGGCAAACTTTAACGGACTTGTTGTAATTGATGAGGCGTATATTAATTATAGCCGACAAAAATCATTTATTAAGGAACTGACAGAATATTCAAATCTGGTGGTATTACAAACCTTATCAAAAGCATGGGGATTGGCAGGTTTACGTGTTGGAATGGCCTTTGCGAGTGAAGAAATCATTGAGGTTTTCAATAAGGTTAAACCACCATATAATATTAATGAAGCTTCACAGGCACTTGCCCTTGAAGCCCTGCAAAATGTAGAACAGGTAAATAATTGGATAAATGAGACTGTTTCAGAGCGTGAAAAACTAAAAGCAGAATTAAATATCCTGAAATCAGTTTTAACCATTTATCCCTCTGATGCTAATTTCATCCTGGTAAAGACCATTAACCCAAAAGAGATCTACCAATTTATGGTAAACAGAGGTATCATTGTAAGGGATCGTTCCAAAGTTGAACTTTGTGAAGGATGTCTTCGAATTACGATTGGAACGCCCAATGAAAATAAGTTATTAATTGAAGCTTTTAAAAATTTCGAGGAGTCAAAGAAGATATGAAAAAGGTATTGTTTATAGATCGCGATGGAACAATTATCGTTGAACCACCTGAAGATTTTCAGGTAGACAGCCTGGAGAAACTTGAATTTCTTCCTTTCGCAATATCTTCATTAAAAAAACTACAGGATTTCGGATTTGAGCTGGTAATGGTAACCAATCAGGACGGTCGCGGTACAAGCAGCTTCCCTGAAGAAGACTTTCAGAAACCGCATCAAAAAATGCTGGACATCCTGAATAAGGAGGGAATTTCATTCGCAGAGATATTCGTCGATGATTCCTTTCCTGAAGCAAATAGTCCGAATCGTAAACCAAATACCGGATTATTAACCAATTACCTGATTTCAAACCTGATTGACCTGCATAACTCTTTTACCATTGGAGACAGGGAAACAGATGTTCAATTAGCTGTCAATTTAGGCTGTAAGTCAATTTTCTATTCGGATCAGCCACAGGAACAAGCGATATTGAGCAGTAATAACTGGCTGGAAATTTCAAATTTTCTGACTAGAAAAAAAGATCGTATCGTTGAGCTAGAAAGGAATACCAAGGAAACTAAAATAAAACTAAGTCTGAATCTGGATGGAAATGGTGAACACAACATTGATACTGGATTGAAGTTTTATGATCACATGCTTGATCAGCTTGCCAAACATTCAGGTGTCGATCTAACTCTTAAGGTAAGTGGCGATTTAGAGATTGATGAGCACCATACCATTGAAGATAGTGCTATTGCATTAGGCAAAGCATTTAAACAAGCCTTGGGAGATAAAAGAGGAATTGAACGTTACGGATTTCTGTTGCCGATGGATGAAGCGCTGGTCCAATGTGCCATTGATTTTTCAGACCGTGCTTATTTTATTTATCAAGGAAAATTCGACAGGGAGTATGTTGGAGATTTTCCTACGGAGATGTTCGAACATTGGATGAAATCATTCTCAGAACATGCCGGAATGAACTTAAACTTAAAGATCATTGATGGGAACAATACACACCACATGATTGAAGCAAGCTTTAAGGCCCTTGCAAAAAGTATAAAACAGGCCATACAAATAACTGGAACTGAACTACCCAGCACCAAAGGAGTATTATGATCGGAATAGTTTATTATGGTGCCGGCAATATATTTTCACTGACTGCTGCATTAGATCGCCTTGGCTTAAGTTATGGAATGATCAAAACTGCGGAAGACTTTGAAAAATACGATCGGTATATTATCCCAGGGGTGGGACATGCAGGTTCTGCGATGCAGAAACTGAAGGATACCGGCCTTGTTCCATCCATAATTAAATTAAAGAAACCAGTACTTGGCATCTGTGTAGGAATGCAACTTTTAAGTAGACATTCTGAAGAGGGTGATTCCCTCCTTACAGATATTATTCCTCTGGAAACGAAGCTTTTTAGTAAAATATTAAAGGTCAAGGTACCTCATACCGGATGGAATAAGGTTTTTCAAAACAATGAAACACCTTTATTTAGTAACATCCCCCTAGGTTCACATTTTTATTTTGTACACTCTTATTTTATAGAATTTAATTCTAATTTTACCATTGCTTTAGCAGAATACGGAATTAAATTCTCTGCAGTTATACAAAAAGATAATTTTTACGGAGTTCAGTTCCACCCGGAAAAATCCGGACTTGCCGGGGAACAATTATTGAAAAATTTTGCACACTTAGCATAAGCCCATGTATATTATTCCAGCAATTGATATTTTAAATGGTAAAGTTGTTCGTCTACGCGAAGGTGATTACGATCAGGTTACCTCTTATGATGTAACTCTAGAAGAGATGATCGATAAATATCAGTCGAACGGTACCGAGTTCATGCACATTATTGACCTAAATGGTGCCAAAGGTGATTTTAGCAATCAAAAATTCCTCTTTGATATGATCAGGAAGACTGATATAAAAGTGCAATATGGCGGAGGAGTAAGAAGTATTGAAAAAGTAAAAGAACTGATCGATTCAGGCATTCATCGTGTAATTATAGGCACTCAGGCTCTGACCAATGCCAATTTTCTTTCAGAACTAAGCCAAGAGGTTTGCGGAAAAGAAAAATGCCAGCACCAGGTTGTTGTAGCTATTGATGTACTCGATGAAGTAATCAAATATTCAGGATGGATGGAGAGTTCTCCTATAAAAATGATGGACTATGTTGATAAATGCCTAAACCTCGGATTTTTTCGCTTTTTATGTACAGATATCGATAAAGACGGGAAGCTTGGCGGTGCCGGTGTTGGTCTGTATAAAAAGCTTTTGGAACATTCACCTTTTATTAAGCTGATCGCCTCAGGTGGGGTAAGCTCTATGAAAGATATTGAAGATCTGCAAAAGATAAAAGTTGAATCTTGTGTGGTTGGAAAAGCGATCTATGAAGGTAAAATCTCGATTGAAGAGATCAAAGACTGGAATTTAAAATCGCTTATCAGTTTCTAATCCTATCCAGATAAAAAGATACTATTTTCTAAAAAACAATAAGGCCTTCAGAACTCTGATCAAACAATTCTGAAACGGGATAAAAATCGACATAAAGGTTTGAATACATCATCAAAAACAATGCTCTCTGATATCCTGCCAGGAAATGAACTTGCAAAAAGAATCATTCCTTGTTTAGATGTTAAAGACGGGCGTACAGTAAAAGGGGTTAATTTTGTTGCTTTACGCGATGCTGGGGATCCTGTTGAACTGGCATATCAGTACTCAGGTCAGGGTGCCGATGAATTAGTATTCCTAGACATTACTGCCACACATGAAAGGCGCAAAACAATGGTTGAGCTTGTTCGGTCTGTTGCTCGTCAGATAAATATTCCATTTACCATTGGCGGAGGAATAAATGAGATAGCTGATGCTGATATTTTACTTAATTCGGGTGCAGACAAGATCTCAGTAAATTCTGCGGTAGTCAGAAACCCTGGATTTATCGATGAACTAGCATTAGCCTTTGGAAAGCAATTTGTTGTTGTAGCTATCGATACCAAACATGTAAATGGTAAAAATTATGTTCACCTGAACGGCGGAAGAATTGCTACTGATATTGAAACAGAGCACTGGATCAAG
>JBIIWE010000118.1:0-6724 GCA_044339075.1 Daejeonella sp.
TCTATCATAAGGAATCTATGTCTGTTGGTAAAAGGAGCCTTCTGAAAGAATATTTCATGTGCAGGAACCGGATCCTTTTTATCCGAAGAAATGCTCCATGGTTTTCCAGGTTGATATTTTACGTTCACTTATTGGTTCTGGTCACGCCAAGAAATTTGTTAAACTATTCTTTAAAAGGCAGTAAAGGCCATGCCAGGCAGTTTTTGAGAGGAATAGGATGGAATTTGAGGCATAGTAAAGAGAGTATGGAGCTGGGGTATGAGGGGAAATGAGAAGATTTTGTCTGTTGTCTGTTAACTGGTGTCTGTTGTCTGTTGTCTGTTATCTGTTAACTGTTATCTGTTAACTGTTAACTGGAAGAAAAGAATGAATGATAATCAAATATCCAATCTAATAAACCATCAACAGGAAGGCAGGACTATGTTGGCGGCCTTATTGATGATAAATTAATAATTTCAAAATAGCAGTATTCTGACAGACAACTGATAACTGACAACTGATAACACATAACTGACAACTGATAACTGATAACACATAACTGACAACATTAAAGTACATGGAAAAAACCTTCTGGATCAGTCTTTTCATTATCATTTACACCTTTATTGGTTACGGACTGATCCTGTATCTGCTTGTAATTATAAGGAGGTTATTTAGGGGCAAAAGGCCAATTCCTGTTCTAAAGAACGAGGAATTTCTGAGCTGTACTCTTGTGATCGCCGCTTATAATGAAGAGAATTTTATTTTAGAAAAGATTCGCAATACACTATCCCTGAATTATCCGGAAGGGAAACTGGAAATACTATTTATTACAGATGGATCAACAGATAAAACACCCGAAATATTAAATCAATATCCTGAGATAAAATTAATGCATCAGCCTGAAAGAAAAGGCAAAGTAGCGGCATTGCATCGTGCCGTAGAACAAGTTAAAACGGAGATTATCATTTTTACAGATGCAAATACCCTGTTACATAAAGATGCATTGATGAATATCGCAGTTCATTATGCGGATCAAAAGGTTGGGGCTGTAGCCGGCGAAAAAAGAGTTCATTCTGAGGAACGTGCAGATGCTGGAACCGCGGGAGAAGGCTTTTACTGGAAATATGAATCCAAATTAAAAAAATGGGATTCCGAACTATATTCAGTTGTTGGTGCTGCCGGCGAATTATTTAGTGTGAGAACAGAATTATACCAGGCTGTACCCGAAGATACTATTCTGGATGATTTCATGATCTCCATGCTAATCGCATTAAAAGGCTTCCGTATAATTTACGAACCCCGTGCGTATGCAGTTGAGAATGCCTCAGCCAATATCACGGAAGAATTAAAACGGAAGATCCGTATTGCTGCAGGAGGAATTCAGTCAATTTTACGTCTCACGCCACTTTTGAACGTTTTTAACTATGGAATCCTAAGTTTCCAGTACATCAGTCACCGGGTATTGCGCTGGACCATTACTCCTTTCCTACTGCTATTAGTTTTGATATTAAATATTCTCATCTCTCTTCAATCGGACCTAATCCTATACAATCTTTTACTGGCAGCTCAATCCATTTTCTATCTGCTTGCATTTATTGGTATGGTTTTCGAGAAGAGTGAATTGAAATTTAAGCTATTTTTTATTCCTTATTATTTTTGTGTGATGAACTTTGCAATCCTAGCAGGCATAAAACGTTTTATGGGAAGTCAGCAAAGTGCGGTTTGGGAAAAAGCGAAAAGAAAAGCTTAAAATAAATAATATTTTAATCAAAACTTTCATTTATAAGCCCATAATTAAGATTTTAAACTCCTGGTTCAAGATTAGACCTAGACATGATAAAATCTTTTTATTAATTTGGCTCGCAAACAGGTATTGATCTGATTGATTTACGGGATCTCTAAAAACAAAAATGAATAAAAAAGTTCCGCTTTGGTTTGTTTTATTAATTGTTTGGGTATTCTCAATCATCACGTTATTGTTTGGATGGTCTGTTGGAAATATTTTGGAAGGCGGACAAACGATCAGAGGAAATTCAAGGTCCATTATCCTTTCAATTGCTAAGTTCCCTACTTTGGTTAACGCAAGTATTAGGCAGATCTTTGCTGAAATGCCAGTAATAATTAAAGACAGATATCCCGAAATTTCGGGCTTAAAACTGAACGATAAAAATTACCGTGACCGTAATTATCTGCTCTTATCAGCTTATGATAAAGACGCCGGGCATTCTGCATTTAAATTAATTCGACTTTCAGATAAAAAAATTATACATAACTGGGTGCCTGATATTCGGGAGATCATGAAGATCAGGGATAAAGGGAGACCAGTTTCCGAGTCAAGCAATAAGGGCAATATAGTACTCTGGCATCCATTGCTGGCAGCAGATGGATCTATCGTGTTCAATACAGAGGATCGTTCGCTTATAAAGATCGGCAAGGACTCTAGGGTACTCTGGAGTTTGGATGGAATTTTTCACCATTCCCAGGAATTTGATGCAGCAGGTAATATCTGGGCATCTTCCGTGATGAAAAAAAACCCTGCATTCATTTCACGTTATTTCGATGATTACCGGGATGATGCTTTAGCTCAGGTATCTGCAAATGGTCAGCTTCTTCAGCAAAAATCTATTTCTAAGATCCTCCTAGACAATGGATACAGAGGTCTTTTATTTGGGATCGGTCCGATAGAACGGGATCCACTGCACCTGAATGATATTCAACCCGCCTTGACAACAACGGAATACTGGCAAAAAGACGACCTACTGGTCAGTATCAGAAATAAAAGCACTGTATTTTTATATCGTCCATCAACAAATAAAATTATCTGGCTTCAAACCGGCCCATGGTTAAACCAGCACGATGTTGATTTTATTGATGATCACCGGATCAGTATCTTTGGCAATAATATCATCCGGAATAAGAACTATGATTTTATTGATGGACATAATGAGGTATATGTTTTCGATTTCAAAACCAATGAATTGACAAGGCCCTATACTACATTCCTAAAAAATGCCAAAGTTAAAACTATGACAGGAGGCAGATCCGAGATTTTAGCGAATGGAGATGTTTTTATTGAAGAAACCGACTTTGGGAGAATCTTAAGAGGCAATACTCAAAGTACAATTTGGCAATATGTTGAACGTGTGGATAAGCACTCTGCTGCAGTTCTGGGCTGGAGCAGCCTGATAGATCCATTAAAATTTAATTTTTAAATCAAAACATGATGATATCCCTTTTCATTCTAAACTACATCATTTTTGCCTATGTAGGACCAGGCCTGGGTGGTGGTTTTATAGCAGCTATTGTAGGTATTTTAATTTCAATCTTCCTGGCTTTGTTTGCTATATTATGGTATCCTTTTAAAAAGTTGATAGAAAAATTTAAGAAGAAAGAAGAATAATGAATCTGATAGCAATTTTCTATTCATTCATTGTATTTTTTCTGGTCGCATGGCTTGCTGACCGCCTGCCTTTTATTAAAACCGCTGGAGCAATCAATAGAATTAGTCGAAACTCGCTGCAAACAATACAATCTGAATCTATCAAGGATTCAGAAAAACAGGGTATTCTATTGCGTAATTCATTAGAAATCCTTAAATATTCGCTATTGATCATTGCTTTTACTGTTTTACTAGTTGTATTGCTTGTCATTTGCCTGGAAGCCAGCGTTTTTATAAAACCTTTAAATCCGGCCTATCTGACAGACTTTCTGATCAGTATTCGAGGCATCCTGCTTTCTGTACTTTCATTCCTTTCCTACTTTCTTGTGAAAAAATTATATGGCAGATTCAGAATATAATTTTTCTTCAAGATTTCTGCACCGAATGGCACTGCAATCAAAAATGATGGCAGAAATATCATTCGATGCCGAAAATAGTTTTGTCAATAAAAAAGGTATTGAGTTTTCAAAAAGCCCGGTATTTATCTCCGGACTTGCACGATCAGGCACCACTATGCTCATGAGATACCTATACGAAACTGGACAATTCAGGTCATTGACCTATTTGGACATGCCTTTTGTACTCATGCCAAACCTTTGGAAGAAGCTATCTTTTAAAAAACCATCAACGGAGTTAAAGGAAAGAGCTCACCAGGATGGGATCATGGTTAGTTTTGAAAGTCCTGAAGCCTTTGAAGAAGTTTTCTGGCGGGTTTTCTGCGGCAATAAATACATTGGCAAAGATCGCCTGGAATTGCAAAAGCCGGATAAAAGCGTTCTTAAAAAATTCAGGGAGTATATTCAGAATGTAATTTTGAGTGCTGACGATCCAGGTCAATCACGGTACTTATCGAAAAATAATAATAATATACTGCGCCTCCCCTATTTGTTTGAGAGCTTTCCTGAATCTAAACTGGTCATCCCTTTTCGCGACCCATTACAGCATGCGCTCTCTCTTTTGAGTCAGCATAAACTCTTTTCTGAAGTTCAAAGTAAAGATAAGTTCTCTTTAGATTATATGAACTGGTTAGGGCATTTTGAATTTGGACTGAATCAAAAACCATTTCATTTTGAAGACGATGCTACTTTCGAAGCCATGCAGAAAACTACTAAAATGAAGCTTGATTTCTGGTTGCTTAGCTGGAAAAATTACTACTCTTTTGCTTTGAAAAACGCGGTAAGCAACACTTTCTTTTTCAGTTACGAAGCATTTTGCAGTAATCCTTCTGCAGTACTTTCGAAATTATTTAAGGAAATAGGAGTTGAAGCTTCAAACACAGATTTAAAACCCTTTAAGCCTTCAGATAAAAACATCTCAGAATTTGATCAGGACTTGCTACAGGACTGTATGTTGATCTATGAAGAACTTGAAAGCCGCTTCAATCTCTGGAACTAAAAAATAGTACGAAATGGAATCACATTCAATAAATCTGAAGGACAGACAGGCACATTTGAAACAACGTTCCCTGGTGATCTGGTTTACAGGACTTTCTGGTTCTGGGAAAACCACTTTATCCGATGCTCTTGAACAGGAACTTTACCAGAGAGGCTTTAAAACCTATATCCTTGATGGAGATAAAATCAGAAACGGTTTATGCAAAGACCTAGGTTTTTCGGAAATTGACCGAGCTGAAAATATTCGCCGAGTTGGCGAAGTTGCCAATTTGATGATGGATGCCGGGCTGATAGTCCTTTCTGCCTTTATTTCTCCATTTGAATCCGATCGAAATCTGGTAAGAGAAATGATCGGCGCCAAAAACCTGGTGCGCGTATTCGTTGATTGCCCACTGGAAGTATGTGAACAGAGAGATGTCAAAGGACTTTACAAAAAGGCTAGGACGGGCGAAATTAAAACATTCACCGGTATCAGCTCGCCATTTGAAATCCCAAAGGAATCTGAATTGGTTCTGAAAACCGCAGAAAACAGTAAAGAGGAACTAGTCGGCATGATTCTTGAATTTATTCTACCGAAAATTAAATTCATTTCAGAATAATCAGAGATAAATAAGACTTAGGAATCAAAATAACTCAAGAATTTCTAAGTTTTTTTTGCAAATTATTTATCAAAAAGTATAAATACTTAACTTAAAGTAAATAAACTCTGACTATTTTAGAAGCTTAGCAAATGTGAGCCGATTTCGGTACAAATAAACTATGTTAACACCAGAGGAAAAAGAAAAAATTCTGTTTTCGTTCAATAGTACAACAACCGAATTTCCTGGTGCTTCTAATTATTGTGAACTTTTTAATCAACAGGTTTCAACAAGTTCCGGTCAGATTGCTGTCGTATTTGAAGACCGAGCAATTACTTATTCCGAACTGGATTCCGAATCCAACAAAATAGCCAACTATTTAATATACAAGGGCTTACAAAAAGAAAGTCTGATAGGAATATGCCTAGACCGATCTATAGAAATGATCACAGGAATCCTTGGTATTCTGAAGGCTGGTGCTGCATATATGCCGATAGATCCGGAGTATCCTTCCGACCGGATCAATTTTATGCTAGAAGATTCAGGTCTGAAACTAATTTTAACCGATCAAAAAACTTTTGATAATTCAGATTTTCTTAGGGATGAAAAAAGCAGAGAAGTCATCATTATTGATTCCAGCGACTCAGGTCTTCAAAACACTCCAACAACTTCCCCAAATAGTATAATTAAGGCAGAAAATCTAGCCTATGTCATTTATACCTCCGGTTCTACTGGTCGCCCGAAAGGAGTTATGAACGAGCATGGCGGACTTGTAAACAGACTTAAATGGGCTCAAAGCTATTTTAGTCTAGACAAAAACGATGTCGTTTTACAAAAAACAACTTTCTGTTTCGATGTATCTGTATGGGAATTATTATGGCCGATCATGGTTGGCGCAAAACTTGTTTTTGCAAAACCGGGAGGGCAAAAAGATAGTGCTTACCTCGAATACCTGATCAAAGAGCATCAGGTTACAACGATACATTTCGTACCCTCCATGCTCGAAATATTCCTCTTGGGAATTCAGAAAGATTCTTGCGTGAGTTTAAAACGAGTGCTGTGCAGCGGTGAGGAACTTATTCCCCATTTTGTAGCAGATTTTGGGGAAAAATTGGGACATGTTAACCTTTTCAATCTATACGGCCCCACTGAAGCTGCTATCGACGTCAGCTGCTGGATGGTTCCTAAAAATGCCACTAAAGTTTGCATTGGGAAACCTGTTGCCAATACACAAATTTACATTCTTGATGAACATATGGAGCCTTGCGGCTTAGGTGTAGAAGGTGAACTTTATATTGGTGGAATACAGGTAGCACGAGGATATTTAAATC
>JBIIWE010000119.1:0-6720 GCA_044339075.1 Daejeonella sp.
CCGTAGTTTATGTGTATAACGATTTAACTCAGCATTGTAAATTCCTTGTGTATCAATTGAATCGATCCTTACTCTTCCCGAAGCATGTATGATCTGCTGATCATTTAACATGATGCCGACATGGGTAATCCGACCATCTTCATTATCGAAAAATGCGAGATCGCCCGCTCTCGATTCTTGTAAAAAGCCTAAAAGATTGCCTTGCTCTGCCTGCTGCCATGCATCGCGTTTAAGCCTGATCCCAAATTGCTTGAATACCATTTGGGTAAAACCTGAGCAATCAATACCAAATATGGAACGTCCTCCCCAAAGATAAGGTGCATCTAAATAAAACATAGCAGCATTCCTGATACCTGAACGGAATTCAGCCTTATTAGGATCAATTGAATCTCCCTCCAATTTATATCTATTTTCAGCCAGATAAAAAAAGCCATCCACAGTATGAGGGATCGTTGAACCTGCCAGCAGCTTTAAAATTGAATTGCTATTTGATTTTGCCACTTTGTGAAAAACCTCAGGAGCAAGAATTGAATTGATATTGCTTAGTCCATCAAATACTGCTTGATTAACTAGGGTGTATTGTTTATTGTCAATCCAACCCTCATACTCATCAAAAGCTAAAAGTATTCTGGACCATTTTTCAGTGATTTCAATTAATGTAAAATGATCTCCAAATAGTAGCTGTGAACACATCTCACTTTTGTCGGATGGTTCAGTTCTTAAGGGCACTAAAGACAAATTACATACACCAAACTGTTGATTCATCTTGCAAATAAACCAATTTTAGATTAAATTAGCTAAAATGCTGTAATTCATATCATTTAATATACCTCCAATCATATGATAAGTCCTGAAAACATTCACAGAATACTAATAGCGGTTGATGACAGCTCCTATTCAGATCAAGCAGTAAATTATGGAGTATTATTAGCCAAAAATCTGGGTTCTAAAATAACTTTAGTACATGTTGATGAAGTTCCAATTAGTTCATCTTATTCTGCGGATCCCCTATTAAATGAATCACCGGCAATGATTCCTGAGCTAATGCACATTCAGGAAGAAGCGAGTAAATTACTGTTTAAAAAAATCAAAGAGCAGCATGGGGATGTGGTTGAAATGTCAACAGTCACCAAAATAGGTAGAGCTCAGGATGAGATTCTGTCTGTTGCAGATGATTGCAAAGCAGATATGATCATATTAGGAACACATGGCAGGACAGGATTCGATCATTTCATTTCAGGAAGTGTATCTGAGGGTGTTGCCCGAAGGTCAAAATGTCCAGTATTGATTATTCCTAATCCAGAGAAGTAGTAAAAACATAAGAAACATGCGGCATGTCAGGACATGCAGCATGTTTCTTATGTAGAAAAAATTGCAATCTAATGGTAATAATCCATCATTCTTAACCGAAATCTAAATCCATCTTCATATTCAGGTCTGAGAAATTCTTTTTTTAGCTCTTTTTGCTTTACTCCATAAAACCAGCCCAACTACAATCATTGCAACCTGCATTGCCGCCCAAAACATAGTACTGAAATCGCGCCAGCTTTTACCCGCAAAATCAAGAAAATGATGTTTGTGTAAAAAGGAAAAACTCAAGCCTTCAAAAACTTCGCGATCATCTATTCTTACTGAAAGCTTACCGGAACTTGTTTCTACATAAAACCGTTCATTATGGTTGGTCTCATAGCCCAGTTTCCATACAGGAAGTCTCTTGTTTACGAAGCCATATTCACCGGCAAACTTTGTAATTTGTTTTACTTCATTAGGTTTTGCATTCTTGTCATTATTGAAAGAAGAAGCAAGATAACGAGCATACAGCTCCTCTCCGTTCGCCAAAAGAGAATAATCATTTGCTTTAAGGTAAATTGCATCACGGGTAACTGCCGACATCTCTGAGCCCTTCTTAAAATCCTTAGTCCCCTTCACAACCTCCGGGTAAACCTGCCAATAATTCTGCTTATTCATCTTTACCAATGAAATGTTTTCGATATTGAGATCCTTTTCCAATGCCATAGATAGCTTCTCCCAGTTCAGATCTAATTCTGAACCTGAGAAAGTATTTTCAACATAGAAATTTTCACGAGTATCGGGTTCAAACTTTTGCAATGCATGGAAAGCTCCACTGAAAGTGAAAAATAAAGTGAAAAAAGATGCAAAGATTGATGTATATCTATGATTTCTTCTTGCTTTTGGCAAAGCTTTATCGCTAATTGATTTGGATTTTGTTGTAATAAAGATGTAGATACCCATTAATGCCGTCAGAAAAGTGAGGCTCATGATTATAATCTCGATCACTAGCCTCCAATTTCCCAAAGTATTCAGCCAACTCATATTATGAAAAAGCTGAAACATTGTATCTAAGAATGATCTTGTATTATCAAAAGCTAATCCGAGGCGATCACTTGATGTTTCAACATAGATCCTGATATCATCTTCCCGCTTAAAATCTACCCTGTATACCGGTAATAATCTGTTAATAGCCTTATATTCACTATCAAAATCTTCCCGGAAAGTCACTTTATTAACGAGGACTTCATTATTCTTGCTCAACACTGCATTGGTAGCCATTGCACAACAATCACCTTCTGCCTCTTCCTGCTTCTCAAGGGAGGGCGGAGGATTATTGGAAGTTTTATTTTTGACATCACCCAGCAAAAAATATTTGGCCAGGTATCTTGCGTACAAATTATCACCATCATAAAGTAATTTACCATCTGTGGTACTGATATAGCGCAGTATTTTTTCTCCGGGTAGCTTAATCTGATAAAAATGATTACCCTTAATCTGAATGATTCTGAAAGAATTAATTATTGGATAATTATTAATTCTGAGTGCTTCAGAAAGTGAAACTTTTAATTGGCTGCTATCTATTGCAGGAGCACTATAGGCTTGTTTAGCAATTTCGGGCCTAAAAATTGTCATAATGGGATGCATGAACCCACTCATTGCCCAGAATATTACTGGAATGGCTACTATTAAACTTAATGTTCTATGCCATTGATATAATTTTTTTTTGATCATTTTCTTTAAATTAATGGAATTTGAAAAATGCGTATTACGCTGTTAAAGAGTATTACTCATTTAAAAGCACTATTTCCGCCTGGTAATATTATATTCAATACCCATTACAAAAGTGCGGGGAGCAGACGGAGTGTAGGTACTTCTATCTGTCAAGTTGTTCCCCCTGCTGACACTTGTTGCGTATAAAGCATTATTGATATTCAACATGTTTGAAAATAATTCGATACCTCTAAATTTATAGGACATACGCACATTCAATACATTATAACCATCATACTGAATAGTATTCACCTGGTTCTGATACCAATTATCAGCATGCTGCAATTCCAGGGAAGTTCTGAAATTTTTGACCCATCTCGGGTAGTAAGAAATTTCAGTATTAAATGTAGTTCTAGGTGAAATTGGCATTTCAAAACCATCCAGTTTCTTTAAAGCATCTGCTGATTTTATACTTACAAGAAAATCTTCAAAGCGGTGCAGTGCAGTAGTTCCGCCAAAGCGAAAATTTAACTGATCAGAAGGCTTAATTACTATAGAATACTCAACACCCTGGTGCAAGGTTTTTCCGGCACTCTGATAGTCAAACGAATTATCAGCCTGGCGGATATTCAGAAGCTCATTCCTGCCATCCATTCTATATAAACTTGTTTCGAGATAAAGTTTATTCTTAAGTAAAGAAGCCCAGGCACCAATTTCATAATTATTGAATGTGGCAGGATCTAAATTGTAATAAAATTCTGCCGGGTTGGTATTCGGTTTCTTTCTGAAAACAGCTGTAAGTCCCGGAGGTGCAAATCCCTGGGACATATTCGCATAAAGGCCGATATCATTACCAAGATCATAGGTTAATCCCAATTTGGGAGTCACTTTCTGATACTTTTTACTACCTGAAGAATTATCTAAATAATTATCGTAGGAAAATGACATCAGATCATATCTTAGGCCTAATGATACCCGTAATTCTGCTAAAACTTCTAAATCATACTGACTATAGATGGCACTATTTCTTATGATTGCATCATAATCTGCCAATTTAATATCGGGTCTTTCTTTTGAAATAGTATATCTTTCAACTGATTTACCATCTGAACGTAATTGGGCATTTAAATCAATCTGATGACTCCAATACGTGTTTGGTGAATAATCGAACATACCCCCGAGCAATAGTTTTGAATTAAGGAACTTGAACTTTTGGGCATGTTGAGCAATTGCTCCGTAACTGGTAAAATCATTTGAATTAATTTCACCTCTTGCAGTACTCTGACCACTTGTCCAGCGAATTCCATATGAAGGATTTTGGCCATGCTTGTTAAACCTGTTAAAAAAGGTGAAGTAACTTTTAGATGATTCATTCCAATCCCGCTCCAATGTAAGCCTATTTCGGCTTGCCATCGATTTACGGTACGTAAAGTCGGAGGTACTTTGGTATGATCTTGTGAAAAAAGATATACTATCCACACTGCCTGCCGTTTCAGAGTTATAATCGGCATAAGAAATTGTTCCAATCAAACGGGTCTTATCATTAAAATGATATTCCAATCTGCTATTAAAACTGTTCTTAGTATAATCAGAACTAGCCATCCAGCTATTCGTCTGATCACTGAACAGGCCGCCTACATAAATCCCGAATTTTCCCAGTTTCACCCCTGTGCCTAATTGAACACGTTTATAACCGAACTGATCAAGCTGGATTCCAACTTTTCCGGTTGGTATTGAAGTTGGTCTTTGGGAAATAAAATTGATTGCACCACCAACAGCCTCGGGTCCATAAATACTTGATACCGGTCCCTTTACAACCTCTATTGAGCTAACAGTAAACTGATTCAATTCCAGTAAAGCATTATGGTTAAACACCCCCATAGGCCTTATTGGAATACCATCTTCCATATAAAGGTAGTAGTTTGAAGTTGCCATTGGCTGTCGTATTGACATGGCATGTTGCTCATTATTATAATTAACCATCATGACTCCGGGCACTTTGTTAATTACTTCATAAACACTTGTTGACTTAGTTTCATCAAGAGTTTTGGGACTAATTCTGTTTATTGCAATAGGGGCTTGTGTTCTTAGAGCTGCGTCTCTGTTAGCAGTAACTACCACCTCCTGCAGATTATCCAAACTTGCATTCATGGCAATCAGATTTTCATCAAGGTCATTAAGTTTTAAGTCTATAATTTTATACCCAATAGCAGAAATTTGAACGCTTAATTTTCTTCCTGAATTTGGAATACTGAATACTCCCTCATTATTGGTTCTAAAGGTCTTATCCGTTTCAGTTACTTTGATACTGGCTCCAGTTATTGGTTCTTTTGTGAGTGCATCATATATTTTGCCTTTAATGTTCTGAGAATAGGCAATACTTATGCTAATGGAGAATATGAATGAAAATAATACTCGTTTCATTTTAAAATATTTAAATTTTATGAATTGATTTAATAAATAGTAAGTCCGTAGCAAAGAAATCTGCCAATAGAAGATCTTCAGGCATTGAAAAAAGCCCAGTAAAAAAATCTAAGAAAAATCGGACTGTATTTTAAACCTGTGGAGGATGAAAAATGCCGAAAACAGTGCCTTTGACAAGCCCATTTAACCAGCAGAATTCAGATTGTTTCATTTTTGATGTGTACAACACTGGAAGGGTTGGAAAAAAAGATCGGGAAGAAAGAAAAGTATCACGTTTTATTCTTAGAGTGCCTTCAGGGTTGTCTTGTTCTTTTTTCTGTTCTTCTTTAGCCTTCTTCATCATCTGGCATTTTCCATTACAGTCCAGTTTTGGCTTTTCCTTATTCACACAATTCTTAGCGTAAGCATCAGTATTGATGTAATAATCGAGAACAATAAAATCTTTGCTGAATGATTGAAATAGAAAAGAAAGCAGGAAAACAAGTGCAGTTGAAATACGGAAAATTTCTTTTGAACCTGACATTTTTGCAATGCTAATAAAACTATTTCTAAGAATAAAAAAATATAAAAGGGATTGCTAGTTTTATTTTGTAATCTGAACTGAATCAAAGATATAAAAAAAAATTATCCAACCCTTTCCAATATTTATTTAAGGATCCGAAATTATTGTTCAGAGGGTTGCTTAACTTAACGGAAGATGTAAAAAGCAATATTAATAAAAACCATTTAGACAATATATCAGTCATAATGATTTAATATATTTTGTTTCAATTTCCAACAATTGAAACAATTACTTAAACGTGAAAAAATCAACAAAAAGGAAAAATAAAAAAGACAAGGATTGTTTAAAATCGTCTTATTTGAAGCGTAAAAAACTGCTGCTATTAGGATGGTAAAGTATCTTATTCAAGGTGCAACCATGATTTTTTTGCAAGGAGCTCTTCACGGCTTTCACGAACATCTTCATCATCAACACAGCAGTCTACCGGACAAACAGCAGCGCACTGAGGTTCATCATGAAACCCAACACATTCAGTACACTTATCAGAAACTATATAGTATACTTCATCAGAAATTGCGGACTGAGCTTCCTCAGCATTCAGAGTTGTGCCATCCCCAAAATCAATTAGTCCTCTGAGATTGGTACCTTCCGAAAATCTCCAGGCAGCACCGGCATCATAAATTGCATTATTCGGGCATTCAGGCTCGCAAGCCCCGCAGTTAATACACTCATCGGTGATTTTAATTGCCATTTTATCTAAAAGTCTATTTGTTAAGTTAATTTTGCATTAA
>JBIIWE010000120.1:0-6714 GCA_044339075.1 Daejeonella sp.
TTTTGATCGATTCGGGCTTGAAAATTTGGGTATTATAAGACCATTCAAGGACCAGCGAATCACCTGAACCACTGGCATTTAAGAAGATCTCGAAGTTTTCAAATTCTCTTTTATTGATGATCAGCTTATGGCTTATTCCTTCAAATTTCACTCCGTCATTCAAGCCAATGTCAATATTAAATACGATAGGTATCAATGGTACTCTTGAAGCATCTCTTGAAATAGATAGCTTTTTCAGTAAGCTGCCGAAGGTATAAGCCTGATTTTCGTAAGCATCAAATAGGGCTGACTTTCTGAGCTTAAGGTAGTCGATGAACCTGTTTTCACCATGATGAATGCTTCTTAATGGAAGCATATTGACGCAATGTCCTACCAGTCCAGTATTTCCTTCTGATGATTGTCCGGCCGAAGGAATACCCAGTATGATATCATTTTGTCCGGTTATTCTGTGGAGTAATACTTCAAAGGCGACGAGCATGTTGCTTACAAAACTGCATCCAACTTTTGCCCCCATCTTTTTTATAGATTCAATGAGTTCAGGTTTAATCTCAAAATCATCGCGATGGCTCTTATAGGTCTTTATTTTCGGTCTTGGATAGTCAACCGGGACATCAAGCTCAGTCAGCTCATCGTTAAATTGTTCAAGCCAGAATGATTCAATAGTTCTGTATTTCTCGCTTCCCTGAAATACTCTTTGGCTCAATGCATAATCAGCAAAGGATGGTGCGGGTTCAAGCGATGCCATTTGACCTTTTGTATAAGCGGAATATAGCTTTCCAAGGTCCTGCATAATGATGCTGATCGACCAGCCATCACAAATGATATGATGGGCAGAAAGTGTAAGGTGATGTAGTTTTTCAGCAAGCTTAAAAAGATTGACCCTAAATAATGGTCCTGTGATTAGGTTGAACGATGTTTTTGCATCCTGAACCAGAAACTGCTCAATATGTTCCTCTTGTAGATTTACATCCTTTTCACTAATATCATTAAAGTGAAAATCAGGTTTGCTTTCAGTAAAGACACATAATTGCTTCCCATCGGCACTGAATCCTGAGCGCAAAGCATCATGCCTTTTTATTAGATCGGTCAATGCTCTTTCAAGCGATTTTAAATCAAGATGACCATGGAGTTTAAGCGAAACCGATTCATTATATGAACGGTTTGCATCTTCTCCTCCAATAAGGCATGACGACCAGATTTCAGATTGTGGCTCAATTACAGGTACAGCCTTCTCTATTTCAGGCCCCGCAAATGGGTCGAACTCGATTGATTGAAAGCTGTATTCTTGGTCTTCCATTATAAATTCTTGTGTTTTACTTGTAAATATTTACCAGGCTGTTCAGGGTCAATAATGAACCATGCAGGATTTCCATCCCTGTCTCTGCCCAACCTTGCCCCAGGAACTGCTGCGCTATTTTCTAATCCCTCCTGAATAAAAATGGAAGATTCATGCACTTCCTGCTTAAAAAATCCTGCTGTAATCAGTTCATTTGCACTGCTTTTGAATGATTCTGCAATACGCTCTAATTCAGCTTTTGTATGACTTTCAGTGACAAAGCACGGAAACCCATCCCAGATATGTATTCCTTTCTCCCGCATTAGAGTGAAGAGAAGCTCGCTATAAGGAATTTCCTCTTTAAATTTGATCTTCCACATAGAACCAAACCCAACAACTGTCAGCGGGATATGCAGATTTCTGCAGATGCTGTTGAGGGAGTTCATCAGCACTGCTGCTTTATCGTTTAACTCTTGCTGCAAAGCCGGGCCTCTTTGTTTAAAATATTCCAGGGATGCTTTTGCTGCAACCAAAGCCAAAGGATGCCTAACGAAAGTGCCTGCGAAATAGGTTACGCCTACTTCAGGAACCGACTGGTCTCCATACTCCCACGAACCGCCATCCAGGGCATCCATATACTGCCTTTTTCCGGCAATTGCACCAATTGGCAGTCCGCCACCAATTACTTTTCCATAGGAAGATATATCCGCTTGTATACCAAATAGAGCCTGAGCTCCACCCGGGTGCATTCTGAATCCTGTGATCACTTCATCGAAAATCAAAACGGTTTCTGATTGTTCTGTAATCACGCGGAGTTTCTTTAAAAACTCAATGGGTTGGAAATCGGGGCGTCTGCTTTGCACCGGTTCAACCAATACTGCAGCAATCTCTTGACCTCTTTCATGAATGATCTTCAGACTTTCATCTGTTCCATATTCAAGAATGAGCATATTTTGAACGGCTTCAGGCATAATGCCTGGAGCTGCAGGAATTGAACGGAATGTTTTGGTACCCCTGACGATCACTTCATCAAAAACCCCATGATATGATCCTGAAAAGGCAACAATAAGCGATCTACCGGTTACTGTCCGGGCAATACGCATGGTACCAAGCACAGCCTCAGAACCTGTGCTGCATAGTGCTGAGCGGTCGGTTTTAGTAAACTCACATATTAATTTACATACATCGCCTGCCAGTTCATGTTGCGGACCGATCTCATACCCTTTGTCCATTTGTTCTTTAATGGCATTTAGGATTATATCTGGCTGGAAACCAAGCATATTGGAGCCGAATCCGTTCAAGGCATCGATATACTCATTGTTATCAAGATCCCAGATCCTGCTTCCTTTCGATTTTTTAACCACAATCGGGTAGATGATCTCTTTGGTCAATGGTCTGAAACCTGAAACTACGCGAGGATCTGCCATGTAAGATCTGTGCTTCTGGGTATAGGATTTGCTCCCTTGCGTTTTGGTAGTATAGCGCTTGATAAGTTCTGATAAAAAGCTTTCCTGAACAGGATTTAATTCCTGGCTTTGTTTCTCAATACGCGGACTTGCACCAAATGGTTTACTGATCTCTTTGGCTTCATCAGGTGATATGCCGTTTAAAGCAGATATTTTGTTTAATTGACTTATCGATGGTTTATTGTCGGATACAGACTTAGACGCATAGGCTTCAGCCGGTAGGCCTGCATCCAGATAATCAGCCAATAGATCCATGCTGTTCAGATTCTCATTCAACTGCCTAAAAGTAATCGGTAGCGTAAATTCCTTTTTGATGGTGATCGCTACCTGAGTAAGAAGAAGGGAGTCAAGGCCGATCTCAATAAAATTCAATGAGGCGTCAACCTTATTCATCTCAATACCGGATGCATTTTCAAGAATCTGTTTTATCTTGCTGATAAGAATATCTTTTCTGGATAAGTTCGGATCAATAAACTCCTTAATTTCTTCTACTATTGGGGCCGATGCTTTTTCAAAGGATGCCTGTCCAGGTTCAATCCAGCAGCGCTTGCGATCAAATGCATAGTTCGGAAGCAAAATACGGTTTGCTTTTCCATCATATAAGTTTGGCCATTCAGGGATGATCCCATTCTGCCAGAGCTTACCTAATGACCTAAGAACTTCGGCGCATTCACCTTTATTTTCAAATCCGGCAATGGCAGTAAGTGATGTTCCTCTTGCCTGTTGCCTGGCGAATAGAGCTGTAGCATTTCCTGGTCCGGTTTCCAGCAATAATCTTGTTTTATCTTCCCATAGTGTAGTGATAGCATCTGCAAAACGAACCGGTAAACGAATCTGTTCGACCCAATATGTAGTGCTTGTAGCTTCTGCTTCACTCATCCAAGTGCCGGTAACGGAGGATACCAATGGGATTCTTGGCGGGTACAGACTTACAGATTCTACTACAGCCTCGTATTTTTCCTTCATCCCATCCATCATAGCCGAGTGAAAAGCATGACTGGTTTGGATAATGCGGTTTGGTACGCCCTTTTCAAGCATTGCTTTTGAAAAGGATTTAATTTCCTGATGCGGTCCTGATACAACGCAAAGTTCCGAACCATTGATTGCCGCTAATGACAATCCTACAGGAAGTATATCCTCCAGTTCTGAGGATTTGGCTTTGATGGCCAGCATATTTCCACCTGGCAATTCATCAACCAGACGGGCACGTTCCGAAACGAGTTTTAAAGCATCCCCGAGACTGAATATGCCTGCTAAATGAGCAGCTGCAAATTCTCCGATGCTATGTCCGCATAAAGCAGCGGGTCTGATTCCCCAACTCATCCATAGTTTAGCCAGAGCATATTCCGTTACAAATAATGCGGGTTGTGTATAGCGTGTGCGATGTATTTTTGCTTCCTCTAAAAGACCCGCAAAAAGTATGTCGCGGATATCTTCTTTGAGCCATGGTAGTAGTAGAGCTGCACATTCATCAATTGCCTTTTTGTAAACCGGTTCTTGAATATAAAGTTCATATCCCATTTTTGGGTATTGAGAACCCTGTCCCGGGAAAATAAATACAACTTCAGTTGCACTTTCCTGGAGTATTTTTGTGTCAGCTACCTGTTTATCTTCTAAATTTAGCTTTTTGATCAGATCAAGGGTATCTGAAGCTATGATAAAGCGTCGTTGAGGAAAATCCTGCCTTGTCAGCTGGAGAGTATAAGCAATATCGGCAAGTTCTGTTTCAGGATACTTCTCAAGGAATTTTGCCAGCTTTTTACCATACTTGTTTAAACTATCCTCAGAAACAGCAGACCAACAGATTAGTTGTTCTCTTTTTGTGGATTTGCTTATTAAAAGCTTGGAATCCGCTTCTTCCAGGATCACATGGACGTTGGTTCCACCAACCCCAAATGAACTAACTCCAGCACGTCTTTTGCCTGTACTTTCCCAGTTTTTGAGTACTGAATTAACATAAAACGGACTGTTTTTAAAATCAATGTCCGGGTTAGGACGTTCAAAAAATAGGGAGGGAGGCAGCTGTTTATGATGAAGTGCGAGGGTCGTTTTTATAAAACCTGCTACTCCCGCGGCATGGGTAAGGTGACCCATATTGCTTTTGATGGATCCTAGGGCACAAAATTGTCTTTCATCCTGTTGTCCGAAAGCCATTCTTAATCCTTCAATCTCGATCGGATCACCCAAGGGAGTTGCAGTTCCATGGGTCTCAATATAGCTAAGAGAAGATGCTTCAATTCCGGCATCGGCTATAGCCATATGAATGGTATCTGCCTGACCTTCAGCATTTGGAGCAGTGAAACTTGCTTTGCCTGCACCGTCATTATTTAGTCCGAAGCCCTTGATGACCGCATAAATGGTGTCCCCATCACGTTCGGCATCAGCCTTGTTTTTTAAAAGAACAATCCCTGCTCCATCACTAAAAACTGTACCGCTGGCATCAGCATCAAATGGCCGGCAATGTCCATCCTTACTTAAAATAGCGCCTTCTTCATAGATATGTCCGCTTCTGATTGGCGAAGTAATTGAACTTCCTCCTGCCAGAGCGAGTTCACATTGCCCTTTTCTCAAGCTTTCAACTGCCTGAACTATAGCTAGCAATGAAGTTGAACAGGCAGAATATACACTTACAGCCGGACCTTTGAGGTTTAATTCATAGGCAGTTCGCATGGCGATATAATCCTTTTCATTTAATGTGGAGACCTGAAAACTACCTGCCTGAGCGATCAGGTCCGGTCGTGTATGCACATTGTTTAAATAATAAGTATTGGAGCCACTTCCTGCGAATACCCCGATTTTGCCGTCAAATTTTTCTGAAAGATATCCTGTACTTTCCAGTGTCTCCCAGGCAATTTCAAGAAATACTCTTTGTTGAGGATCCATTAATTCGGCTATTCGGCTATTCATGCCAAAGAATTTGGAATCAAAAAATTCAGCCTGGTCAATGATACCCCTTGCTTTTACATAAGCTGGATCATTTCGAACTACCTGGGAAATAGAGGCATCCAGTTCATTGTCTGAAAAAAAGCTGGTTGTTTCTCTGCCGGCTTTCAATACTTCCCATAACTCTTCGATGTTCTCAGCACCTGGAAACCGTCCTGACATCCCGATTACGGCAATGTCTGTTCCGGATCTTGTATTTTTTATTCTTAAAGGCCTGTCTGAACTCGTTTTTCCACTTAGAAATGAAGCAATTTTACTGATGAAAGGATCCTGATATAGGCGTGTTACAGGTACGATCAGCTGGTGATCTTGTTTTAAGATGGCAACAAATCGCAAGGCAAGTAAAGAGTTCCCGCCAAGCTCGAAAAAGTTGTCGTTTACGCCAACCTTATTCAGATTCAAGATCAAAGTCCAAAGCTTTGCGAGCAGCTTTTCTGTTTCTGTGATAGGTGCTTTATACAGAACCTGTAGTTCTGGACGTTCATTTTCAGGGGAAGGAAGTGCCTTACGATCAGTTTTACCACTACTGTTTAGCGGCAGCTCCAGAATATCTATAAAATGGGAAGGAACCATATAGTCAGGGATCCTTGCTCTCAAATAATTTTCTAATTTTTTAGTGTCGTATTTTCCTGCTGAGCCAATAATATAAGCGATCAATTTTTTATCTCCTGAAACGTCTGCTTTCATAAGTACCAGACATTGCCTGATTCCACTAAACTCAAGAATGACATTCTCGATCTCCCCCGGTTCAATTCTAAATCCTCTGATCTTTACCTGTTCGTCTGAACGACCCAGATATTCTATATTTCCATCTTCAAGCCAACGTGCCAGATCTCCACTTCGGTATAAACGACCTTCGGCAAAGGGGTTTTTCAGAAAACTACTTGCATTGAGTTCCTGACGATTTAAATATCCTCGTGCTACCTGTATTCCACCAATATAAAGTTCACCTTCTACACCTAAGCCGCAAGGCTCCATATGTTCATCAAGAATGTAAATTTGTGTATTGGCAACAGGTTTCCCAATGCA
>JBIIWE010000122.1:0-6701 GCA_044339075.1 Daejeonella sp.
AATTCAGTGCTCCAGTTGCTGCTTCTCTGGCAATATCTACTTCCGAAACCGTTCTCGAACTAAAATCAGATAGCCCCGTTGAGTTGTTTATGGTCCTTGGGTTAAAACCCAAATCTATTATTCATAATGGAATGAGTGTAAAGAATTGGAAGTATGATCCGAATTCGAAAATTCTGACTCTGACTATCCCTAAAGGCCTATCAATAATTACTATAAATTAAACTAAATGACAGGATATTAAACACATAGAAACATAGAATTTAGATAACAATATATGTGGTTAAAAAATGATAGTCTTTATTTGAACGTCACACCCTGGTTCAATTAACTCAAGAAAAATGAAGCGTTTGGTCCTTTTGTTTGGAATTTTAATCGGAATTGGTTCGAATACATTTGCACAAAAAAATACTCTAAATTGGGTTCAGGAAACCAGAGACGCTGCATGGCAGGCCCGGGACTCCCAAGGTGAATTTGTATTCAAGGGCAATATGTGGATATTGGGAGGATGGTTTACGCCACAATTAGCTAATCCGCGTGATGTATGGAAATCGCCGGATGGCAAAAATTGGTCTCGTGTATTGGAATCAGCACCTTGGGAACATAGTGACCTTTCAGCCTCCTTTATATTTAAGAACAGAATGTGGATGATGGGAGGTAGGAAATTGCCTGGTACACATTGCAGTAATCAGGTTTGGTCATCTGATGATGGTGCCAAATGGACTCTGGAAACTGAAAATGCAGGCTGGAGTCCCAGATTAGCTCCCGGATTTGCAGTTTTTAAAGACCGGATGTGGATACTTGGCGGCACAAGCGATTTTTATAAGAACAATGATACAACCTTATTTAATGATGTATGGTCATCTGCGGACGGTAAAAACTGGAAACTTGAACTAGCGAATGCTCCTTGGTCAAAACGTACACATGGAAAAGCCCTGGTATTCGATGGTAAGCTCTGGATAATTGGTGGAGGAACAAGGGCTCCAAAAGCCAACTCTCTGAATGATGTATGGTGTTCAGAAGATGGTGTAAACTGGACCCAAGTTACTAATTCAGCATCCTGGGCTCCGCGTATCTGGTTTTCTGCTTTGGTATATCGTGACCGTATGTGGGTTCTTGGTGGTTGGGCCGATACAGGAAATATTGGTGATGTATGGTACTCTAAAGACGGTAAAATTTGGACTGAGTTAAAGTTGGACATAAAGTGGACTAAAAGACATGAACTTTCCGCATTTGTTTTTAAAGATAAAATATGGGTTGCTGGCGGTGCAGCTGAACCCAATTATAAGCTGGATAGTGAAGTATGGAGCTTAAATGTGCCTAAAAAATGGTTCATTGATTAATGAAATAATATGTTGGCAATAAAAATCAACTCAATTGAAAAAGTTTAAATATTCAATTAAATTAATGATGAAAAAAATAACTACTGTTTTGTTTTTAGCATGTCTTTTCATGCTGTTTAGTTCATTTTCTTCCGATAAGCCTGCTGTATATAAGGTCAAGAAGCTGAAAGAGACTATTAAAGTTGATGCAAATTGGGATAAAGCCCAGTGGAAAAAGATAGAAGAAATTAATATAACGAATTACATGGGAAAAATTCCGGCCTTTCAACCGGTGGTTAGAGCTAAGATGATGTATGATAAGGACAATTTATACCTTATTTATAAAGTGGAAGACCAACATGTCAGAATTCAAAATGATAAGTTTAACAGTTCTGTTTCAACGGATGCGTGTGTGGAATTCTTTTTCTCTCCAGACAAGGAATGGCCGCTACGATATTTTAATATTGAGATCAATGCAGGGGGTACAGCATTAATGGCCTATCAAATTGATGGTAAAAGAATTAATGTAAAAGAAGAAGATTTCAATATTGTTGAAGTTGCCCATACATTGCCAAAGAAATTGGATAAGGAGATTGATGTTCCGGTTACCTGGTATCTTGAGTTTAAGATGCCTTTGGCTTTATTGAAAAAATATGCAAATTATACTCAGCCTGAAAAAGGAGTGGAATGGAAGGCTAATTTTTACAAAACATCAAGCAGAAGTACCAATCCGCATTATTTGACATGGGCAGTGGTACAGAACCCTAAGCCACAGTTTCATCTTCCTCAATATTTTGGAACACTCATTTTTAAATAATGAAATTTTAATATTAAGAAGAAATAGTTTTTTTATAAACATATTGCTTGGCTTTAATATAAGAACTCATGAAAAATAGAGAGTATTCAAGACGACAATTTCTGAAAAAGAATTCTTTATCAGGATTAGGCGCATTTATTGGATTGGGTATGGCTCCAGAGCTGTTTGCATCCGAACAATCTTCGGTTAGCAGGCAAAGTAAGTTTCCGGGCAACACGGATAAAAAAATGCCTATAAAAGGAATAGTTGAGGATACTGTTCAACAGCTAGGTGGGTTGTCACTTCCTGATTTACTTAAATACCACTATAACTATCTTAAAGATATCTATATCCCAAATTGGGAACGTGGTATAGATCATAAATACGGTGGATTTGCCAATGCTATTAGTCCCGGACAGGAACCTGATTTTGAAAATAAAGGAATGTATTTTCAGGGCCGTGCCGTTTGGATGTTCAGCTACTTATACAACCATATCACTCATAATAAGCTCCATCTGGAGGCTGCAATAAAGGGCCGTGATTTTCTCATAAAAAGTGCATTGACAGATGATTACCGTTGGGCATCATTTGTTAGCAGAGATGGTAGTAAACGGCTTTCTGAACCTTTGGATCATTATGGAGATATCTATATGGTACAGGGGCTAGCAGAATTATATATTGCTACGAAAGATCCGCGTGATCTGGATTTGGCAATAAAAACAGCAATTTCCGTAAAAGATAGACTGCTTTCACCAACTTATCAGCATGTTTCAGCCCATACAGAGGCCTTAGAACCAGGAACTCGGCGTCTGCCAAGCTGGCAACATTTTTTAGCCGCTTTAACTCCATTGCTGAAGGTTAGTCGTGATCCTGCGGTTGAAAAAATTGCCCGCTATTGTGTTCGTGTAATTTGTGAACATCATTGGAGGCCTGACGATGGAGTATTACTCGAGATGCTGGATGATAATTTTAGGCCATTTACGTTTGATGCACCAAACTGGGGTAATTTTTATCCTCAGGGAGTTAGTGGCTGGCATTCTATTCAAGCCTGTTGGATGGTAATGAATGATTCACTACGAGTTTTACATTATCCAACTTTTAGGAAGGGAATTGAAATGGGTATATCAACTCTTGAAAAGACCTATATTCCTACAAAAGGAATGCCATCTGATATGGATCATGGTGGTTTATCACTAAGCAATCCGAAAGCTAAATTGAATGAGAATGGTAACGTTGTTTGGGGTGCTCTAGATGATGTTCTAGTCTTTTGCCTTTTGACAATCGAGCATAGCCATGATCCTACGGTAATAAATTATTATAATGACTGCTTTAAGCTTTATTCCAGTAAACCTGAGAAAATTGTTACCAATGGTTTATTGCACACTCCAAGGCAATTTTTTTATTCGATAGAAATCTTGGAAAGAATTATTGCTAGAGAAGGTAAGGTTTCTGGAGTGTTTTTAAAATCTTGAAAATTACAGGGATGATTCATGAATTTTCAATATCTCATTCTTCAAATATAAATCTGTGGACATAAATAAATCAAGAAGAGAATTTATTAAGCTGAATTCACGTGCCGGACTTGGAGCAGCTCTTTCTTTAGGTACATTGAGTACATACGGTAATAGTATTGAGCTGGGGACTGAATTGAATTCTAGTAGTGCAGACCTGAAAGTATGTCATCGACTTAAAACAAATGCAACAGATAGCGACTTGCTATTTCTGAAGCAGATTGGTGTGGAATGGGTAAGGCTTGAATTTAATTTAAATGAAGGTTCTAGGGAACATATCCAGGCATTGCAGAAAAAACTTGGACAATTCGACATAAAAATATATTCAGCCACGCATTCTTCCTATGCAACAAAGGAGATTCATCTCGGCTTAGAGGGCAGGGACAGAGATATTGACAGATATTGTACCTTTTTGAAGGATATTGGGCAACTTGGAATAAATACAGCAGCATATTCTTTTCATTCTGCAACAACGTATAGTACAGGATTTATTCAGCGCAGAGGCTATACTGCAAGGGAATTTGATCTGGATGTTTTCAGAAATAAGGTTGAAAAGCAACGCTACGACAGAGAATACAGTGCAGAGGATATCTGGAATTCTTACACCTATTTTATTAAGGGGGTACTGCCTGCAGCGGAGAAGGCTGGTGTAAATCTTGCATTGCATCCTGATGACCCACCTTTGGCTATGATGAATGGGGTTGCTAAGATATTTTCACATGCTGACGGTTTTAAGCGAGCAGAGAAAATTGCCCAAGGAAGTAAAAATTGGGGCTTATGCTTTTGTGCGGGTACCTGGGCAGAAGGAGGTGTGGAAATGGGAATGGATGTATTTGAGATGATCCGTGAATATGGAAGGAAAGGGAAGATATTCGAAGTGCATTTTCGGAATGTTTCATCGCCTTTGCCCCGTTTCCAAGAAACATTTCCCGATGACGGTTATTTGGATATGCATCAATTAATGAAGGAACTTAGAAATGCAAAAGTACATGCTGCGGTGATGGCCGATCATATTCCAAAACTTGAAGGTGATCAAGGGATCCTCCGCTCTGGTACTGCATATTGTATCTCAAATATGAAAACGATACTGACTAGTATCAATAAATAATTAAATAAATGATTTTTATATATATCAAAATGAAATGTACATTGACAAATAATGATTATTCAAATTTTCATGAATAGTAGATTTGTAGAATTTGGAATTTAGTCAATTCTCTTGTTTTTAGGACTGTTGGCGAATCAGGATAGATATCGAAATTGTAACAATATTATCTGTGTACCATAGCTTCATAAAAAAATATTAACTATGCCTAGAGAATAGTTATTAGATATCAAGCCGCTTGATGCGGATGCTAAGATTGACGTTTTACCTGAAGAAATAAATAGAACAATTAAACACTAAGAAGCATATTCAATGTATAAATCAAGACGTGAATTCATAAAAAAGAACGCTGCTACTTTACTCGGAACCACTATATTATCTGCTACCAGTACAGGACTTCTCGGTAAAACAGCCGACTTTTTCATTCCCCAAAGTAATGACCTACTTTATTTTGACGCATTTACCCGTGTTGGCCCCCGAAAGTATAAACATCCAGGAGAAAAGTGGCGTTTGGAAGATGCGATTAAAGAATTAAATCACTGCTCTGTATCAGGAGCTATGGTAGCATCAACCATGTCACTTAGCTATGACGCCATGTATTCGAATCTGGAACTTAGCGAATCACTGAAAGCTCATAAGAATTTATTCCCCATATGGAATATTTTGCCTCATCATACGAATGAATTCTTAAGTCCGAAGGATCTAAAGGTTAAAATGATGGAGTATAAGGTCAAAGCTGTAACTATTCATCCTTTTTCTAATGGATGGGATTGGACCGCCGAATCTAGCCAGGAACTGCTCAACTACTTGAATGATAATAAGGTATTTACCATTGTTACTGTTCCTGAATTGGGTGGATGGAAGGAGCTGAATGAATTTCTTGATCGATACAAATCAATACCCTTACTTGTTACCGGAATAAGCTGGGGCGAACAGCGTTATGCAATTCCATTGCTAACCGGGCATCCTAATTTTCATATCAGTTTCGACCGCTTTCAGATTAATGAAGGACTCGAATTCCTGTATAAAAAGGGTCATATTGATCAATTGATATTTGCAACGGATACACCAACCATGTCTGTAGGTGCCCACCGTACTTATATTGATTATGCTGATATCCCTAAAGAAGCCAAAGCTAAAATTGCCGGAGGTAATTTAAGTCGTCTGTTAGGAGGTTTAAGGCCACCTGCAATTCATACCAATAAGAATGAAGATATATTAATGACTGCAGTACGAAATGGGAAGCCAGTCCCTGTTCCGGTGATCGATATGCACATGCATATGCTTCATGAGGGGATAAATGGAGCAGGTGGTACCGGTTATCATATGGAGAATGGCGGACCAAAAGGTATTTTCAAAATGATGGAAAAACTGGGTGTTGTTGGTGGTGGATTTATGAGTTGGAACGGTGTGGTAAGTAACGATTCTGTGCAGGGCAATAAATTGGTGAAAGAAGCTTTGGATGTCTCTCCAAAGGGTTATTGGGGACTCGTAACTTTTAGCCCAACACATTATACACAGGAGGAGCTTGCTGTAATGATTCCTGAAGTTTATGCAGATAAACGTATTATCGGAATGAAGCCTTACCACTTTTATGGAATGGAATATCATAATCCGGCCTATGATATCTGGTGGGAATATGGCAATAAAAATGGACTATATGCACTTATTCATCCTTCCAGATCTGATCTTCAAGAAGTAGAAAAGCTAGCAGCCAAGTATACTAATGTAAGGTGGGTAATTGCTCATGCTGGAGGAAGTTATAAAATGGCAGATATGGTGATCTCTACAATGAAAAAATACAAAAATGTATTTGCAGAAATTACATTAACCCCAGTTCCGCTGGGTGTTATTGAATATATGGTTGCTGCATTGGGTGATGACCGTATCCTTTACGGATCTGATTTACCAATGCGCGATCCTAGACAACAGTTAGGTTGGCTGGTGTTTTCAAATCTTCCATTGGCAAG
>JBIIWE010000121.1:0-6701 GCA_044339075.1 Daejeonella sp.
ACTGAGAAAATAGAACCTATACACTAAATATTGAACAATATCTAATATGAAAAATCAAGTTAAACCTATACGCGTCCTGGTAATAGGTTGCGGAAACATGGGCGCTTCTCACGCCATTGCTTATCATAATAATCCTGGATTTGAAATTGTAGGTCTGGTATCAAGAGGGAAATCCAAGGAAGTATTGAATTCCCGGATGGGGTCTAACTACCCATTATTTGATTATATGGATTCGGCAATGGCAGCTACAAAGCCTGATGCGGCTTGTATTTCTACGTATCCAGATACTCATGAACGCTTTGCCGTTCAGGCATTTGAAGCAGGCTGTCATGTATTCATTGAAAAGCCGGTGGCCGCCTCAGTTGAAAGTGCTGAACGTGTGGTTGCAGCTTCAAAAAAAGCAAATAAAAAATTGGTCGTAGGTTACATTTTGCGCCATCACCCATCATGGGAGAAGTTCATTGAACTTACTGGGCAGTTAGGTAAACCTTTGGTTATGAGGATGAACCTGAATCAGCAAAGCGATGGAGCAATGTGGACCCTCCACCGTAACCTCATGAGCTCTCTGAGTCCGATTGTGGATTGTGGAGTGCATTATATCGATGTAATGTGTCAAATGACACGTTCTAAGCCCACACAGGTATATGCTATCGGTGCAAGATTAACCGATGATATTCCTGCCGATAACTATAATTATGGCCAGCTACAGATCCGTTTTGAAGATGGTTCTGTGGGATGGTATGAAGCTGGCTGGGGACCAATGATGAGTGAAACGGCTTTTTTTGTAAAGGATGTTGTTGGACCAAAAGGTTCTGTATCTATAGTGGCTAAGGAAGCCGGTGGTGGGGGTAAATCTTCTTCGATCGAAGCTCATACAAAAACTGAATCGATACGTTTTCATCATGCCGAACTAGACAAGGATGAGAAATTTGCAAAAGAAGATACCTGGATTAACCTGGAGGATGAGCCTGATCATCAGGAGCTTTGTAACCGCGAGCAGCGTTATTTCCTGAAGTCGATTCTGGAAAATCTCGATCTTACCGCACATGGAGATGATGCTGTAAATAGTCTGCGAATTGCTTTTGCTTGTGATGAGTCAGTGAAGACCGGCCAGGTTGTGTCTTTGATTTAAACAGGTACCAATAATAAATGATCTTTTAAATATTTGTATTTATATGTCAATTAAAACGAATGAAATTCCGGTAGGTGTTGTGGGCCTCGGCCTCATGGGTTGTAGTATCACAACCTGCCTACTGATGGCCGGACATCCAGTGGTAGCTATTGCTCCAATCAGTATCGATATGACTACGGCGGAATCGCGTATCCGCAAGCATTTTGTGAAAGCAAAGGAGGAGGGAATGGTTACGGAAGATCCGGAGTACTACTTTAAGAATTTGATCATTACTGAAGATTACACTCAGCTTAAGACCTGCAAACTGGTCATAGAATGTACTCTTGAGAGCGAAGAGATTAAAAAGGTGGTTTACGGAAAGATTGAAGCTGAAATTGCTCCTGATGCTCTGATGGCCAGTAATACATCTGCAATTCCAATCAGTATTCTGCAGAAGATGACCAAGCACCCCGACCGTTTCTTCGGATTACATTGGGCTGAGCCTTCTCATACCACGCGTTTCCTCGAAGTGATCTGTGGCGATGAAAGTGATATTGAAAAGGGTGAATACCTGTATGAGCTTTCAAATTTATGGAATAAGGAAGCAACATTGGTCAGAAAAGATATCCGTGGATTTATTGGTAATCGCTTGATGTATGCCATGTACCGCGAAGCTTTTTATCTGGTTGAAAATGGGTACGCAACCGTCGAGGATGTAGATAGAGCCTGCCGTAATAATACCGGATACTGGATGACTTTAGTAGGCGTTTTCGGATGGATGGACTTGACCGGAGTACCTGCTTATCATAATGTAATGAAGGATCTCAATCCGACCCTATGTAATGATACTCATGTACCGAAGCTGATTGATGATATCGTGAAAGCTGGTGGCAAAGGTGTGGCTAACGGTCATGGATTTTACAAATATACTCCTGAAGAAACAAAACTTTGGGAAGAGACCTTTGCTGATTTTAATTATGAGATCAGGAAACTGGCAATGAAGTATCCCTTTGATATCGTCAAACAAAAACTGGCGAAAAAGAAGGAAGATGAAGGTGAGAAAAGCTAAAAAATGAAACATTTTTCTGTTCCATATCTTGATATAGAAGATAACACTGCGATTGGCGAGATTTCAAGGAAACTTGATCATGTTCGTCAAGAGATCATTGATAATTCTCCATGGGATGCATTTCCCTATAAACCGCAAGCGTCTTTTGCCATTGCATATGGAGGCAGCAATATCTATCTAAAGTTTTTTGTTGAAGAAAAGCATGTCAGAGCTGTTTTTTCAGAGCCTAATCAACCGGTTTATAAGGATAGTTGTGTGGAGTTTTTTGTCTCTTTTGGGGATGAACCTGGTTATTATAACTTCGAGTTTAATTGTGCCGGAACCTGCCTCCTTAGTTTTGGCGAGGAACGTGCCAATCGTAAAATGACCTCTGCAAATCTTATCAAATCGATTGCGTTTCAAAGCTCAATTAAACCGGCAACTAATAAGGATGCAAGCATTGGATGGGAGCTGACATTAGTTATCCCCTTTGATGCTTTTCAATACCATGAGATCACCTCTATGAAAGGTAAAAAATGCCGAGCCAATTTTTACAAATGCGGAGATGATCTCCCTGAACCACATTTTTTAGCCTGGAACACGATCAATACTGAAGAGCCCGACTTTCACCGGCCGGAATTTTTCGGAAACTTAGAATTTAATTAATACCTATTAATCAATCATAAAAAATAAGAAAATGGAAAAGACAGAAATACAACATCCGGATAAGGCAGATAAAACATTCAGCACAGGTGCATATTCTGCAGGGGTAATGGTAGCAGGCGACTGGTTATTTGTGAGCGGACAGGCTGCCCTTGATTTTACAACAAGTACTTTCGTTTTAGGAACGATCGAGGAGGAAACACATTTAACTATCCATAATGTAAAACGCATTTGCGAAGCGGCAGGATTTACACTGGATGACATTGTAAAATGTACTGTTCACCTAAGTGATATCAAAGATTTTGATCGTTATAATGCTGTTTATGCATCTTATTTCACCAAAGTTAAGCCTGCCCGTACCACCGTTCAATCTGGTTTAGGTCATGGCATAAAAGTGGAGATCGATGCGATCGCATTTCGCCAGGGACGGTAAATTTGGCTTTAACCTCAATTCGATTGTTAATATAGGTTAACCACATATACACTTAGTCTTTTTGTTTAAATAGGAGTGAAATATAGATTTCTAAAGGAATTTCACATTTTAGAAGCCCGGCTTCCAGGGCTATATGTTCTATGCCCTAACATATAACACACTAAAACTATGTATCTATGTGGTTTTTAATTGCGACGTAAAGAAAATTTAGCTTTTAAATGTTTCTCTTACTTTTTAGAATAAAAAAATGACTGAAGAATCTGTATTTATTTTT
Source organism: Daejeonella sp. (assembly GCA_044339075.1). Lineage (GTDB taxonomy): Bacteria > Bacteroidota > Bacteroidia > Sphingobacteriales > Sphingobacteriaceae > Daejeonella. Next base: position 3,530 of record JBIIWE010000121.1, read on the forward strand.
GACTGCCACCTTGATCTGGCAATGAACGCGATCGAGTGGAACCGTGACTTAAAAAAAACAGTCTACCAGATACGCAGCCGCGAAGAAGGAATGACCGACAAGCTCGATCGGGCGAAAGGTGTGGTAGCTCTTCCTGAACTGAGGAAGGGTAATATCGGACTAGTAGTAGCAACCCAGATCGCGCGCTATGTGGAACCGGGAAGTGCCTTACCTGGATGGAACTCTCCGGAGATCGCCTGGGGTATTTCTCAGGCTCAGCTGGCTTGGTACCGCAGTATGGAAGATCAGGGTGAGATGGTGCAGATCACCAATCTGGAACAGATGGAGAAGCATCTAGCCCTTTGGTTCGATAAATCATTACCCGATCATGCTAAGCCGGTTGGTTATATTTTAAGTCTGGAAGGTGCAGATTCCTTCGTCAATATTTCCTATCTGGAAAAAGCATATGCCTATGGCTTGCGGGCCTGTGGTCCGGCACATTATGGCCCCGGCAGATATGCAGCGGGTACAGGCATGACCGACGGACTAACCGCACAAGGTAAAGACCTAGTGAAGGAAATGGATAATTTGAACATGATCCTAGATGTGACTCATTTAACGGATAAAGGTTTCGAAGAAGCATTATCAATTTTCAAAGGACCTGTTTGGGCAAGTCATCATAATTGTCGTGCACTCGTAGATCATCAAAGACAGTTAACCAATGATCAGATCAAAGTCCTGGTTGAAAGAGATGCAGTAATTGGCGGAGTTTTCGATACTTGGATGCTGACCGACAATTGGGTGCGCGGTGTGGATGATCCTAAAGAAAGAGGAATTAACCTGGAGAAAGTGGTTGATCATTATGATCATATATGTCAGATTGCTGGTAACAGCAATCATATTGCAATCGGTAGCGATCTAGATGGTGCCTACGGTAAAGAACAATCACCATATGACCTGGAAGACATTGCTGATCTTCAGAATCTTAAAGGTATCTTGAGTAGACGTGGCTATTCAAGCGCAGACATTGAAAATATATTTTATAAAAACTGGTTAAGATTTTTAAGAAAAGCCTGGGCCTGATCATTAAATTTAAACAGAAATTATTCTTGATAATATGACAAATCATGATAACTGGTATCAGTTTCAGAACATTGATGAGGTAGATTCTCCTGCATTGCTTGTTTATCCGGAAAGGGTACTGGAGAATATTGAACGCTTGAAAAAAACAGTTTCTTCAGTCGACCTTCTTCGACCGCATGTAAAGACCCAAAAGAATATCGAAGCCACAAAACTGATCATCAGTCAGGGTATCAATAAACTTAAGTGTGCAACGATTGCTGAAGCTGAAATGCTGGGTATGTGTGAGGCAAAGGATGTTTTACTGGCCTATCAGCCATTAAAGACCAAGTTTTTGCGTCTTCTCAAAGTGATGGAAGCCTATCCTAAAACAAAATTCTCATGTTTGGTTGATAATGTTCAATCGGCAAAAATGATCTCTGACTTATTCAGAAGTTCATCTTTTTATGCTTCCAATAAAGAACTAAGAATGCCTGTTTGTATCGATCTGAATGTGGGCATGAACAGAACTGGTATCAAACCTGCACTAGCGTATGATCTCTATAAAGAAATTCTGAATTTCCCTTCTCTTGAGTTTATGGCTTTTCATGCCTATGATGGTCATAACAGGGATATGGATGTTGTAGAAAGAGCTGCTCATTGTGACCGCGATTTTAAAGAGGCCGAAGAATTACGTGATCGAATTGAGCAGGAAGGACATGATTTCCCCCTTCTGATTGCAGGTGGTTCTCCAACTTTTGCTATTCATTCCACCAGAAGAAATGTAGAATGTAGTCCCGGAACGTTTATTTTCTGGGATAAGGGTTATCATGATGCATTGCCTGAACAGGACTTTCTTTATGCTGCCTTAGTTCTTACTCGGGTTATTTCATTGCCCGATGAAAGCAAGATCTGTATTGATCTAGGGCATAAATCTATAGCCTCTGAAAATGAGCTTCTAAAACGTGCCTACTTTTTGAATGCTCCAGATTTGAAAGCAATCGGACAAAGTGAGGAACATATGATCATTGAGGTAGGTAAGGATCATTCTTATAAGATCGGTGATGTGCTCTTTGCTCTTCCAATACATATTTGTCCGACGGTTGCTTTATACGATCACGCAACTATTATTGAAAATGGTAAAGCTTCAGGTAGCTGGAAAATTATTGCGCGTGACAGAAAGATCAATTATTAAATAGTGTAACAAGAGAATTTTGCCATGGGATCTCCAAACATTTTGAAATTGAGATTATTACCAAATTCAAATTTGACCTTGCACAATTGTCCCGAAGTACATGCTTATCGTTCAGCTTTCTATTCTAAAAGATTCAACTTTTTTATCCTTTCTGTACTGGCAATATTCCTGTTATGTCTGAATTCAGTTCATGCAGCAGACATCATTATTCAGAATGATCATGTTGAGTATGCAATAGATTCGCATGGTAAGAATCTTCGTTTTGTAGATAAGGCAAGCGGAATTGATTACCTAGATAAGAAAATCCCTTCTTATGCGGCATCCATGAAGCGGGATGGCAAAGAATATTTTGCTAGTTCTGTTTCCCTTCAGGATAATTTACTGATACTTAATTTTGATAAGGCAGGTGTAAGAGCTGAGGTACTGATCAATAAAGAGAATGACCGCTTTTCAATGGAGGTTATGAAGGTGATTGGAGAAGCCGAATCCCTAACATTTATCAATGTACCCCTCACTTTGGAGGGTATGCCCTATGAAGCTTTTGCTGCTTGTGTGCTCTCTATGAATTTGCAGACACATGTTTTTCAGCTTCCGGCATTACAGACTCATCTAAGCGCGACCTCGTATCAGCGCTTCGGAATAACAAAAGCAAAGGTTACAGTTTTAGGGGTTCCTCAAAAAGATATATTGCCGCTAATCCGGGATGTTATAAAAAATGCCAAAGATATTCCCTTTTCTGATGCTGGAGGTGCATGGGCACAGCAATCAAAAGGAGGATATGGGTCATATCTGATGAATTTTGGCACGCTTACCGACAAAACTGTAGATGAGTGGATTAAGATGTGCAACAATCTTGGCTTCACCCAAATCGACAATCATGGGGGCAGTAATTTTTTTAAATTTGGAGATTTTGAGCTCGACCGTAAAAAGTGGCCGAAT
>JBIIWE010000123.1:0-6685 GCA_044339075.1 Daejeonella sp.
GTATCCCTTTTGTCATAGGTGCTATTCTTTCCCTGGTTGCGCTTTACCTGCGAAGTTCATTGTATGAGACCAAAGCTTTTGAAACTCATAAAAATATGTCTGATGAGCGTAAAGGCACCATCAGGGAATTGTTAAAGCATCCCAAAGCACTGCTCACTGTGATTGGTTTAACTCTTGGTGGCACCCTTGCCTTTTATACCTATACTACCTATATGCAAAAGTTCCTGGTTAATACAGTCAACCTCAGTAAGGCCGAATCCACCCTGATCTCATTTGTAAGCATGCTGATATTCGCCTTGATCCAACCCGTATTTGGGGCACTTTCTGACCGGATCGGTCGGCGGCCTTTGCTGATCAGCTTTGGAGTTTTAGGTAGCATCTGCACTGTTCCGCTTCTGACTGCCCTGAGCCATACCACTTCGCAGTATACCGCTTTTTTTCTGCTCCTTTCGGGATTGTTCATCGTCAGTGGTTATACCAGTATCAATGCCATTGTGAAAGCTGAACTTTTCCCAGCAGAGGTTCGTGCACTTGGTGTTGGTCTGCCATATGCCCTCACTGTTGCCATTTTTGGCGGAACTGCAGAATATGTGGCCCTGTACCTGAAAGACGTCGGGCATGAATCTTATTTTTACTGGTATATCAGTGGCTGTATATTCTTATCGCTGCTGGTGTATGTTGGGATGAGGGATACGAAAGAGACTTCGCTTTTGGAGAGGGAGGGGTAGGGGAATTAGCAAATTAGCAAATTAGCAAATTAGCAAATGAGGGAATTAGCAAATTAGCAAATTAGCAAATTAGCAAATGAGAAAATGTGGTTAAGAATGATTTTTTGTTTACCATTGCTATCGCACGCGTGCCGCGTGTGCTTAGTACTAATTAGGATTTTAATAAACAACCCTAGCGCTGCTTAATACGTTCAATATAAAAGAGCCTTCCGACTCCTTTATACACTAAAAACTCACCCTTATTTTTTACTCAAATTCTTCCTCGCTGTAGCAACTTCCGCTTCAGTTACCGGCCCTGTCTTATTGCCAAAATTACTTCTGACATAAGTCAGAATCCCTGAAATTTCCTTATCCGTAAGGAAGGATGCATGTGCCGGCATGGTGTCATTATAGGGCTGTCCTTTAACCTGTATCGGACCAGTCATGCCATTCAGCACGATATTGATTAGCACAGTTTTATCACTGTTGACCCATTCAGATCCAGCAAGAGGGGGGTATCGGTTTCCGTCGCCACCACCATCGGACTGATGACAGGCCCTGCAATAAATATTATATGCCAGGGCAGCATGAACAGGCTTTCCTCTTCTATCCAGATTATCTTCCATCTCATCAGGAGTTTTCAGATAAGAAATTGTGTTTTTGCGTTTTTCCATGGTCGCCAGTTGCGTAGCACCAAAAGCAGACTTATCGCCCTTGTACATAACCCGCCAGATCTTTCCTAATTGTGTATCACCAATGAATAAAGAACCATCCGGGCCTTCAGCCAAACCCATTGGCCTGTACTTTGCATCATTCGCTATCGCAACGGTATCTGCTCCAGCAAAGCCATCGGCAAACACTTCCCATGGGCCTGTAATCACGCCATTTTTCATTGGGATAAACAAAACAACATATCCAACTTGAGGATACGGAACGCGGTTGGTTGAACCATGCATCGCAATAAATGCACCTTCTTTATAGCGGGAAGGAAACTGATTGCCTTTGTAAAATAAAATATCATTGGGTGCAAAATGCCCTGGGAATCCTATAAGTGGTTTTGTTAGCTTTGCGCCAGCACCCTCCTTTTTACCATCGCCGCCATATTCCGGGCTCAGAATTTTCTTTCCCAGCATTTGGTCATAATAGTAATAGGGGAAGCCGCCATCAAAACCTTTGTCCACTTTGAAAAACTCATCTGCCGGAAGCATGGCGCTTTTCCATGGCGAATAAAATTCAGGCCAGAGCAAGCGGAAATCATCCCTACCGTGATGCACTGCATAAAGCGATTCCGTGTCATCATCCCATGCCATTCCCACAATACTTCTCATTCCTGTGGCATATCTTGTTCCGTCGCTTTGCTTCTGATTCAGTTTATTTTCATCAAATACCCATATCCCTCCATGGTCTACCATATCCGGACAAGGATTTAATCCCGGAGAGCCGGGACGCCTGTTCTCTACCTGGCAGGAGTTGGTTCCTATACCCCATGACACGAACATATGGCCCTTCCCGTCAAATGACAAGGCTTTGGCCTGATGTTCATGGTAGATAGGATCATCCACAATCACCGTTTCCATTTCACCGTCGGGTACCAATTGTCCCGGTTTTAGTTTACTGCGATAAACAGCCAGTTCGGAACTGTAATAGAGATAACCATTATGTATTTTCATGGCCGTTCCCCTGTTGCGGTTTTCGTACTTACCCCAGATCTTCACCGTATCGGCCTTGCCATCACCATTGATATCCCGCAGTGCCGCATTACCAAAACCATCGGTAGTTGGACTTCTGAGTTTGACATAAATATCTCCGTTATCATTTACCGCCAGATGCCGGGCTCCGACATAATTACCGGAAGTTTGATTATTTGGGCGGCTTAATTGAGTGCTTTTGGGTGCTCCTTTAATTTCAGGTGGCGGCGGCGTGTAAATAGCAGATTTTGAAATTTGACTGATCTTTTTTGCCATAACAGAACCACCTCCAATACTATCAACCACCACGAGTGCTTCAAAGCCGCCAGGTAATATTAAACCACCGTTGTCCTTGTCGCTAGGAGGTAGCTCACTAAAGTTAGAATTGCAGCTTATTGCCGCAAAAGAGATGAATATAAACAGGCAGAACAGATGTGAACTTAATCCCTTCAATGAATAAATGTTTTTCATAGAAAATTAGTGTTTTTTAAAGGCGATGAAGCTTGCATGAGCTATGTTTTTCATATTTATTTTTGTTTTATGTGGTGATCAAGAGATCGTTTGCTAATTCCAATCCACGTGAATGTATGCCTTAGGCAAGATCATGCAGGTTTCATAGGTGTAAATTAATCTATTAATGTTATAATTTTAAATAAAATCGAATCACATTCTGCTTGTGTAAGTTTTTTTACAAATAGACCCTCTTATGTAGTTCTGAGCTCTATATTTTATGGTATCCCAATCAATAAAATTAATAAGGGACTGTTTGTAAGAATTTTTAGCTGGCTTGCCCGGGGCATTGTATAGGAGTGTTTTTTTGGAATTAGTTAGGTTTTATAGCTTTTCATGGTCTCAGAGCTGAAGAGTAGTTTGATATGGCGTGAGTTTCCTTTTTTGTTAGTGTGAGTGCTTTTATTTTTGTCAATGGGGTTGCTTTCCTTTTTGTTATTGCGCGCGCTTTTCTTTTGTCATTGCGAGCGCAGCGCGGCAATCTCTAATTCCAATTGGATACTGAACATGAGATTGCTTCGTCGTGCCTCTTCGTAATGACATAAATTTAAAACTCTGCTTCTATTTCATGAGATTTCTCCACCTCTCCAATTGCCTTTCAATTGAAATTTAGAGCAGGTGATCGAAATGACGTTGATTTATCGTCATTTCGCAGGAGGCACGACAGAGAAATCTGTTGCAAAGAATTGGCTTTTGAACTGAATTACTAGTTCTTTCCTCATTGCAAGCTCTTTTTTGTCATTTGCGAGCGCTTTTCTTTTGTCATTGCGAGCGCAGCACGGCAATCTCAATCACCCATTGGATTCAGAATATGCGATAGTTTCCTTGTATTTCCATTTCTATCCGCAATTTCACAAAGACATTCTATGTAGAACCCGGTCCGCTTTGGCCGTAATAACTACTTTATGAATTCAATATTAATTATTATTTTGTATTAACATTCAGAATAAATATGATCACTAAAGGAAGAATAGAAGCATTCAGTGATGGCGTTTTCGCAATTATCATCACCATCATGGTACTGGAGTTTAAAGTGCCCCATTCTGATAGTTTGAATGATCTATTTGAGCTATTCCCGGTATTTATAAGTTATGTTTTGAGCTTTTTATACGTGGGCATTTACTGGAACAACCATCATCATACCCTGCATGCAGCTAAATCAGTGAACGGAAATATTCTTTGGGCCAACCTCCATCTGCTGTTTTGGCTTTCACTAACTCCTTTTGTAACCGCATGGATGGGTGAAAATCATTTTTCCAAATGGCCAGTGATCTGCTATGGTATCGTGCTTATCATGAATGCCATAGCTTATACTATCCTCGCCAAAACATTAGTTTCCCACCATGGTAAAGATTCACTGATTGCAAAGGCTTTGGGAAAAGACTGGAAAGGTAAATTATCCCTCGCCATTTATGCTATTGCCATTGGAACTTCATTTATCCATTCAGGAATAGGATTGACCCTGTATTTTGTAGTCGCCGCAATTTGGCTCATACCCGACCGACGAATTGAAAAACTGCTTAATTCCGCAGGATCTCATGATAAATAAAAAGGTTCTGGACTTCGCCAGATCCGATAGCTATCGGATGACAATGCATTCGTAATCTTTAAATAAAGGCATTGAGTCTACGGTAGGCAGGCAGGTACAAAGACAAATCTGTTGCAAAGAATTGGCTTTTGAACTGAATAGAAATTACCACCCCCTTCAATTCCCCCGCTCCAATGGAGTCCTTTGGACCAGCGGTGGACACTAGACGCCTAGGAAAATTGTGCTCTAAGATGAAAAATTGTCATCTATGAGCACATTTTCAAATTTAGCTTTCTGCTTTTCGCTTTCCCCTTTCAACTTCTTACTTAACCTCATAAGCCACCACCGTATTCCTAAAGAACGTAGGCACATAAACGGTTTTTGTAGCCGGGTCAAAGCCGATATCGGCCGTACTTCTTTTTTCTTTCCGGGTGTCCATCAGCAAATGCTTGGTACCATCGGTATTGACCTGCCATAAAGCGCCTTCCCAGCAGGAAACGATGTAGTTATTGCCTTCGATGTTCTCAATTCCGTCTATTCCGCCTTCCATACCATCCGCAATTTTAACCATCGATTTATCGGCATTAACTTTAAACATTCCGGTTCCGTCGAGCAGGAAAAGCTCGTTATTATGGAATAGAACCCCGTTTGGCTGGGTCAGGTTTTCGGCAATCAGTTCTGCCTTTTCGTTCTCTACTTTGTATAATTTCTTCGCCAGATATTCAGTGACATAAATTACCCCATTCGGGTCGATGCTGATATCATTCAATCCCGTAGCTCCTTCAATCGGAATATTTTTTTCGATCTTGCCGCTCGCGATATCAATTACCGAAATGTTCCCCAGGTCGGCAGCATATAATTTACCATTGTAAAGGCCCATTCCTTTAGGTGCATTCATTCCGCTGACCCATTCTGCGGCAATGATCTTTCCATCCAGTCCCACTTTGGCAATAGACCCTTTTCCATCTGCTTTCCAGGGATCGGTTCCATCCACATTGCTGACATACAATATCTGATTAGCTTTATCGAATAAAACAGATTCAGGAACTTTCAGGAGACTGTCACTTTCCCATTTTTCTAGGAGTTCATGTTGCTGAGCGGATGCTTCATGCTCAGTTACTTTCTCTTTGTTTGGCATATTACATGCTGTAAGGGCGATTGCTGCGATAAAATATAGCTTTTTCATGTCTTTGTTATTGATTGATCTTAAAGATAGAAAAAACGACTCATTTCAGGATACAAAATGGAATAAAATGACGGGTATTGGCATCCAAAAAAACTCATTCTACGTATCTTCATCATGGACTAGTCAATTCATGGATAGATAAACAAGGTTTGCGGGTTTCTGTTTTGCTATTTTGATGAAAAAATTACATATTTAAATTAGGACGCCACAGGCAGATCTCCGGTAATCTTATCCACCATATTCTGAAACGGATCGTATAAAGAAAATGAAGAGTTTAATCAGAAATCTGGTCTTTCTTTGGGTATTCCTGTCTTTTACAGATTCGAATGCACAGGCGCCGGCCATCAGCTTATTTTCGCCTGCGCAAGGTGCTGTGGGAACGCTGGTGACAATTACCGGAACGGGATTGAACACTCCTGAATCTGTTGAGATCGGAGGGAAGGCGGCATTGGTCATTGCCAGTTCTGCGAATTCCATCACGGCCTACGTGATGCCCGGGACAGTTACAGGCTCCATTTCAGTAAAAAACTCCAGTGGTTTAGTTAACAGCTCCAGTAAGTTTACACTTCTCAATACACCCTATCCCAATACGCAGCAAGGTCCGAAGTTGACCGGCGGAGGCAGTATTGGGGAAGGCGGACTAGGCAGATCGGTGGCCATCAGTGCCGATGGCAATACGGCAATTGTTGGGGGTTCTTCTGATAATGCACAGCAAGGGGCTGGATGGATCTATGTTCGGAATAATGGCGTCTGGACTCAGCAGGGTCCCAAACTCGTAGGAAGCGGCAATGTTGGTCCGGCACATCTGGGAAAGTCGGTAGGCATCAGTGCCGATGGAAATACCGTGGTCATTGGAGGTAATAATGATAATAAAGGGATGGGTGCGGTCTGGATCTTTATCCGGAAGAATGGAATCTGGACCCAGCAGGGTGATAAGTTAGTCGGGACAGATACCGACGCCACATTTTTGCCAGTTAGTCAGGGTTTTTCGGTTGCGATGAGTGCCGATGGCAATACGGTCATTATGGGTGGTCCTTACGATAGCTCCAGCCGTGGTGCAGCCTGG